>DATHOI010000758.1:0-28563 GCA_035485095.1 Polyangiaceae bacterium
TAGTCACCACCACCACCACCACCACCACCGCCGCCACCGCGGCCGCCGAGGATGATGTTGCTGGCGACGATCTCGGTGCGATAAACCTTCTTGCCGTCCTTGTCCTCGTAGTTCGAGGTGCGCAGGCCGCCTTCGACGAAGATGCGCGCGCCCTTGGTCAAGAACTTACCCAAGGCCTCGGCACGCTTGCCCCAGACGACCACGCTGTGCCACTCGGTGCGATCTTGACGCACCTTATTGCGATCAAGGTACGACTCCGACGTTGCGAGTCGCAACTTCAGCACGGCTTGCCCGCCGTTGGTCATCTTGAGCTCGGGATCCGCACCGAGATTTCCAAACAACAAGACGCGATTCAGACCTTCTGCCATCGGGGATCCTCCAGCTAAACAATGACGACTGGCATGTGAACGCGCCCTCACGGCGCGTCAAGCTCAGCCCGGAAAGATTACGTCCGACCCGTGCCGGAGGGGCCGGTCATGCGCGCCGAAACCCCGGGCGCCAGTCAGCCTGCGGTCGCGCCCTGCGTCAGACCGGCGACTTCGATGCCGGAGCTCGAGCTGTCGAGCTCCGCCAGCAGCGTCACGATATCACGCCGAATTTCGCCGAGCGCCGCGCGGAGCTGCGCGCCGGGTCGAGGCGCGGGTGGTGCGGCTGCTACGACCGCGGCAGCTGGCTCAGCGCCGCCCTCACGCAGACGCTTCCGCGCGCCAGCGATGGTAAAGCCGTGCGAATACAGCAGATCTTTGACCTTGATCAGCTTGTCTACGTCGCGACGCGAGTAAATGCGCTGGCCTTTGCGCGATTTCTGCGGGCGAATCGAGCGAAACTCCGTCTCCCAGTAGCGGAGCACGTGCGGCTCGACGCCTACGATCTCGGACACCTCGCCGATGCGGTAATAGAGTTTGACTGGCAGCTGACCGTCGTCGGTGTCGGGCGACGTCATCGTCAGACCTTCGCCGGGCTCATGGCCACGGTTTCAGCGGCGGGCGGCACGGCGTCCGCGACGCCGTCGTTGAGCGCTTCCTTCAAAAGCTGGCTAGCTTTGAAGTTCAGCACGCGGCGTTCGGTGATCGTGATCGGCTCGCCTGTTTGCGGGTTGCGACCTTGGCGCTGCCGCTTGTCGCGCAAAACGAAATTCCCGAAGCCGGAGATCTTGATCTTCTCGCCGCGCCCGAGCGTTTCCTTCATCGTCTCGAAAACGAGGTCGACGAGGTCCGCGGATTCTTTCTTCGAAAACCCTCCCAAGCGGGAGTACACGGCTTGAACGATTTCAGCCTTGGTCATGAAGGGCGCCCTACTCAGCCGCCCGCCCGAAACGTCGAGGGGCCGCCGATAGCTCCTGATAGTACCGACGCACCTCAGGAAGTCCATACGTAAGCGTAGCCCGAGCTTGTACGCCCATTTGGCTACATCCCGGCTCGCGGGCGGCTATGGCGAAGCGATCGCGATGACTATGCGGCCCGCGCCATGCCGGAAACGTCGGCCGAATCGCTGCTCGGCGTACGCTCGCTGGTCGGCGCAGCAGCAAGCCCGCCGCCGAATTGCTCTTGAACGACGAGCGCGGCAACGTAGCTGTAGCCCGACATGAAGAGCGCCGCGAAGGGCGTCGCGAAGTAGTGCCCAGTGCGGATCGAGGCCACGACGCTGCCCAAGCAGACGACCGAGAGGGCCATTTCGACCAGCGGCAGTTTTGCGTACTGGCGATACCGGCCGCGTTGCTCACCGCGCTTCGGCGTGCGCACGAACTCGCCCGACATCGAGCGCATGCCGTCGAACACCGCCGAGCTCAAGTGCGGGGCAAGGCCGGCGCCGAGCGCGATCAACGCGGGCAAGCGCCGAATGGCGCCCCACGCCGAACGCCCCTGCGCCGACTCTGCCATGGCATAGAACGTGGCCAGGGACCCGGTCGCGCCGATGCACAGCGGGAGGTCGATCAAGAGCAACGTGCGAACGTCGCTCGCTGGCATGAACACGAGTGCCGGCAACAGGAGCAGCGTGAGCAGCACGGTCATCGGATAGGCAATGTGCGGCAGCATGTGAAAGCAAGCTTCGACGCGCTGTGCGAACGTGAGCTCGGACTTCGCGACGCGCGTCAGGAGCTTGCGCGCGGTCTGCACGGTACCCTTGGCCCAGCGATATTGCTGCGCGCGGAAGGCGCACATGTCTTCCGGCAATTCAGCCGGCGTGAGCACGTCTCCCCGGTACACGAAGCGCCAGCCCGCAAGCTGCGCGCGGTAGGAAAGATCCAGGTCTTCCGTCAGGGTGTCGTGTTCCCAACCGCCGGCGTCGTCGATCGCTTGACGTCGCCACATGCCGCCGGTGCCAGAGAAGTTGAACATGTTGCCGGCGCCGAAACGCGCGCGGTTTTCCACCATATGATGGCCGTCGAGCATCAAGGCTTGAATGCTGGTGAGCAAGCTATGATTGCGGTTCATATGCTCCCAGCGCGTCTGCACCATGCCGATACGCGGGTCGGTGAAGTGACCGACGATGTCGCGCAAAAAGGAGCTCTGCGGCACGAAGTCCGCATCGAAGATGGCAATCAGCTCGCCCGACGCTTGTTGGAGCCCGAAGTCGAGCGCACCCGCCTTGTAGCCATGACGGTCAGGGCGGCGCAGATAGACCGCGTTGATGCCACGCTCACGCAGCTCGTCGACTGCGGCGCGCGCGATGCCTTCGGTTTCGTCCGTCGAGTCATCGAGCACCTGCAGCTCGAGTCGATCGCTCGGGTAATCGAGGGCGCCCGCTGCATCGAGCAAACGGCGCACGACGGTCGCCTCGTTGTACAGCGGAAGCTGCACGGTGACGGTCGGCAACTCGGACTCGAGCACCGGAATCGAACGTGCGGCGCGCTCGATGCGGCGCTTGTAGCGCAGGCATTGAAAAACTAGCGACGCGCGGTGCGCGCCGTAGGTGCAGAGAACGAGGAGAACGGTGCAATAGAGCGCGAGGAGGACGATTTGCATGCTGCGTCCTCAGCGCTAACACCCGTCGAAAGCTCGATTGTCATCGAAATGTAATACATTGCACGATGATGTAGGTCACCGTAAACAAGCGTCATTCCATGGACTTAGCGCAAAGTATCCCGACTTGGGCCGAGGCGCGAAGGCGCCGCGGGCGAGAGGCCTCACGCTCGCGAAAAGAGTGCTGCGTCTCGGCTCACAGCCAGCCGGCGAGCAGCGCGCTCAGAAACCGATGTCGCTGTCGTGCCGAGCGGGCGGCGCAGGCTTGTCGCCTGTCGGCGCCGATTTTCCGGTAGCCCTCCCCGGAGCTCGCGGCACGGCTTTTAGTGCGCCCTTCGCTGCAAGAGTGGGCGTTGCCGGCACCGGCGCAGCCAGGCTCGGCGCCGGTGCGGTGTTCGTTGCCGCAAGCTCCGGCGGAGTCGTCGGGCTTGGCGCAGTAGCGACCGGCGCGGTGGCGAGGCTCGGCAGCGGAGCCGCGGAAACCGGCGCAAGAGGCGCCGCCTGGACATCTGAATGCGCAGTCATCTTCTTGTACGCAACCGCGCCACCAATGCCGAGCACCACGACGGCCGCGAGCGCGGCTGCGACGATCCCGCCTGCGCCGGTGCGTTTGGCTGGCATCGGGGTCTGCGTGGTCGGAGCGCCGGTGGCCAAGGCCACGACTTGGTCCCGACGGGTTGCCGCTTCTGAACCCGGGCCAGGGCCCGTGGAAAATGACAGCGGACCGGGCGCGACGGCGGCGTACGGCCCCGTGCTGCCGTCCGACATGCGCGGCATCTCAGCGCTCACGTATGAGCCGCGCACGGACAGACCGCACACCGCGGCCAGCGATTCAGCGAGCTGTGCTGCCGAGCTGAACCGCTCTGCGGGTTCACGGCTGAGCGCTTTAGCGAGCCAAGCGTCGAAGCCGGGCGGCGCGTCAGGCACGATTTGCGAAGGCACCGGGATTGGTGCGGTGCACAGCTTGACCAGCAGATCCCCAACGGCTTCGCCCTCGAACGGCAGAGTGCCGACGATGCAGCGATAAGCAATGACGGCCACCGACCACAGATCCGATCGATAGTCGATGCTGCGTAGCCCGCGCGCTTGCTCGGGGCTCATGTAGTACGGCGTGCCGAGCACCGACCCCGTGCGCGTCGACGACGCGGAGCCTTGTGAGGCATCGGTGAATTTGGCGATGCCGAAGTCGACTACTTTGGCGACGTCCGTGCCCTCTTCGTCGTCCCAGACCAAGAACACGTTTTCCGGCTTCAGATCGCGATGCACGATATTAGCCGCGTGTGCCTTCATCAGGGCGCGGCACACCTGCAGAATGATGTGCGCGGTCTCCTTGCCCGACAACCGACCAACGCGGTCGAGACGCTTGTCGAGCGGTTCCCCCTGCAGGTACTCCATGACGATGAACGGGCGACCATCCTCGGAAACACCGTGATCGTAGACTTCAACGACATGCTTGCTCCGCAGCTTTGCTGCGGCGCGCGCCTCGTTCTCGAAGCGACTGCGCGCTTCCGGGCTCTCCGCGTACTCGGCGTCGATGAACTTCACCGCGACGCGCGTGCCGAGTGAGTTGTGTGTGCCTTCCCAAACCGCGCCCATGCCGCCGCGACCGAGTAAACGCGTGAGTCGGTATTTACCCGCTACCAACCCCTGCGGAGCCGACAAATCGCTATCTTGCACCACAGCGTGAGGCTACCGATGATCGCGCTCGGATACCAGAACCCGTCGCGCGTCGGACGTAGAAACCAGCAAAGTACTCACGGCGGAAAAACGTGGATGCGCTTCCACAGCAGTCGCCAGAGACGACTCGCGGGGGCACGGCGCTCGGGGCTACCGCCACCGGCCATGCGGCCACCCGACAAATGTGCCAGGAATTTGCGAGGAATTCGCGGCTCGCTTCATACGCTGCCGTCTCGGGTTAAGACCGCCTTATGACGCAGCTCTTTCCAGCGGCAGCACCCGACGTTTTGTACATCGTCGATCTGAGTAGCTACGTGCTGCGCGCGTATCACGCGATCGCTCCACTCTCGAGTCCCAGCGGAGAGCCGACGCACGCCGTGCACGGCACCGTAAGCATGCTCGAGCGCCTGGTCCGTCAATGTCGACCTGCGCTGCTCGCGATCGCTATGGATTCCGGGCGAGCCACCTTCAGAAAGGAGATCTACGACGCATACAAGGCCAACCGCCCGCCCGCGCCGCAGGACCTGAAGCAGCAGATGGCTCGCTGCGAGCAGATCGTGCGCGCCTTCAACATCCCAATCTTCAAGCAAGACGGCGTCGAAGCCGACGACCTGATCGCGAGCGCCGTGAAGCGCGCGGCAGAGCACGATTTGAAGGTCGTGATCGTCGCTGCAGATAAAGACTTGATGCAGCTCGTCAGCGACACGGTCCTGATGTGGGACACGATGCGCGATCGAGTCTTCGGCGTGCCCGAGGTCGAGGAGCGCTTCGGTGTGCGCATCGATCAACTCCGGGATCTGCTAGCGCTCACCGGCGACACGTCCGACAACATCCCAGGCGTACCCTCGGTGGGCCCCAAAACTGCCAAAGAGCTACTCGTGGAGTTCGGCTCGCTCGACGGCGTTTACACGAGCATCGGGCAACTCAAGAAAAAGGGACTGCGTGAAAAACTCCTGGAGCACCGCGAGCAGGCATTTCTGAGTCAGCGGCTCGTCACGCTCAAAGACGACTGCCCGGTCTTGATCGACAAACAGCATCTGCAGTATGGCGGCCGCGACATTCCAGCGCTGAAGGGGCTCTATGCGGAGCTCGGCTTTCAACGTCAGCTCCAAGCGCTAGCCTCGGAGAGTGACGCTTCAGCGTCGGGGGCCGGCACGACACTCGGCGCGCCCGTCAGCGCCAGCCAGACTCCGTCGACGAAGAGTGCGCCTGCGCCAGCCGCCGCGCTGGGCGCCCCCGAGATCAGCATCGTCAAGTCGCGCGAGGAGCTCGCCGCGCTGGCCCAAGAGTTACGAAGCGCCGGGGGCTTTTCGATCGCGCTCGAGACGAGCACACCGAACGCATTACGCGGCGGCTTGGTGGGCTTGGCCTTCGCGTGGCAGAGCGGCAAGGCTGCGTACGTGCCAGTCGGCCATCGCTACATGGGCTGCCCAAAGCAAATCGCCATGAGCGATGTGCGAGAGTTGGTTGGACCACTCCTGGCTGCTGCGGATGTAGCAAAATCCGCATTCGACCTGAAGCGAGTCGAGGTCGTGCTGCGGCACGCCGGGCTCGAATTTGCGGGCTACACCTTCGACGCTGCGCTGGCGGCGTACCTACTCGATCCGGAAAGTCGCAACGAGCGCGAGCCGCTCGTCCAGCGCGAGCTCGGTGTCGTGCCCGTCACTTACGACTCGCTGACCAAGCGAAAACGCGGCACCGTGCTCGATTTCGACGAAATCACGATTGAAGAGGCCTCGCAATTCGTGGGCGCGAGCGCGGTCTTCGCGCACCATTTGAGAGCGCGGCTCGAGCCGCGCTTGGTCGAGGACGGTCTCGACAAGCTGCTGCACGAGGTCGAGCTGCCGCTGGCCGCGTTGCTGGCTCGCATGGAAGAGCGAGGCGTGCTCGTGAACATCGAGCATTTGGCCGCGCTCGGCCGCGAGTGCGAAAAAGAGATCCAGCGCTTGGAGGCAGAGGCACATGCCATCGCGGGCAAATCGTTCAACGTGAACTCACCCCGCCAGCTCGAGACGCTGCTCTTCGACGAGATCGGCCTGAAACCGCTACGGCGTACCAAAACCTCACGCTCCACCGACGCGGACACGTTGGAGGCGCTCGCCGACCAACACCAGCTGCCCAAGGTGATCCTCGAAATTCGGCAGCTCACGAAATTGAAGGGCACGTACATCGACGCGCTGCCGACGCTCGTGAATCCGGGCACGGGGCGCATTCATACGTCGTGGGAGCAAGCCGTCGCCGCCACCGGTCGCTTGTCGTCGACCGACCCGAATTTGCAAAATATCCCGATCCGGACGGAGCTCGGTCGAAAAATTCGGCAAGCGTTCGTGCCGCCGCCCGGCATGGTGTTGGTCAGCGCGGACTATTCGCAGATCGAGCTACGCGTCTTGGCGCACTTGTCGCAAGACCCGGTTTTGCTCGACGCGTTCCGAAGCGGTCAAGACATTCACACTCGCACCGCAATGGAGATCTTCGAGCTCAAGGAAGAAGAGCTCAACCGCGAGCACCGCACTCGGGCCAAGGCCGTCAATTTCGGCGTGATCTACGGTCAAGGCGACAGTGGCCTCAGCAAATCTCTCGGTATCGCGCGCGCAGAGGCGTCCAACTTCATCGCGGCGTACTTCCGACGTTACGAGGGCGTCCGCCGCTTCATGAATGAAACTCTGGAGCGCGCACGCGCCGGGGAAGCGGTGCGTAGCATGCTCGGTCGCCGCCGCCTTCTGCCCACTATCCGCAGCGCCAACCGCGCCGAGCGCCTCGCGGCCGAGCGCATTGCGATGAACATGCCGATTCAAGGCAGCGCGGCCGACATCCTCAAGCTCGCCATGTTGGCGCTCAAGGAGCCTCCCAGCCCGGGCGCGCGGATGATCCTGAGCGTGCACGACGAGCTCGTGTTCGAGGTGCCGGAGGCCGAGGTCGCGGAGGCGGAGCTCAAGATCAAGGCCGCCATGGAGCACGCGTTCGAGCTCGCAGTGCCGTTGACCGTGGAAGTCGGGCACGGGCCAAACTGGAACGACGCGCATTGACCCTCTCGGAAACTTAGCGGCGCTACGATTTTTTCCGGGGGCTTCCCGTGCGTTTCGGGCCGGAGGAATTGCGCACCACGAGCTCCATGGGGTACTCGATGCTCAGCGAGCCTTCGCGGTCGACACCCTCGATCTCGTCGATCAGAGCACGGCACGCGGCGGAGCCGAGCGTTTGCATCGGTTGCACGACGGTGGTCAGCGAGGGCCAGAAACGCGCGGCTTCGTCGACACCATCGAAACCGACGACCGACACGTCGGCTGGAATGTGGACGCCGTGCTGCAAGAGCTCGTGCATGAATACGAGCGCCATCAGATCATTGCCGAGCACCACTGCCGATGGCCGATCAGTCGACGACCGACGCAGAAACTCGCGCGCAGCGGCCGCGCCGGATGCGTCGTCGTAGGCGGCGCCGAAGCTCACGTCGGACGCGGCGAGCTCCCCGCCCGCTTGCTCCACCGCTTGTTTCAAGCCTCGCATGCGGTCCATGGTGTCGATCGAGTCCTTCGGTCCGCCCGCAAAACCGATCCGGCGGTGCCCGAGACTCAGGAGGTGGGTGCCGACGGCGCGGCCCGCATCGAAATTGCGGCAGCGCACCGTCAAACCGACGGTCTGCGCTTCGTCCGGGCAGATGAACGTCACCGGCAGATCCACGTCGCGCGCGGCTTCGAGCAGCGGCTGCTCACGACGCGTGTAGCGCGCGAAGATCAGGCCGTCGATGCGACGTTCGCTGATCCACGAGGCCACGCGAGCCGCATCGTAGGTTCCGTGCACCTTGAGGCCACCAAGCATGACGCTCAAATGCGCCTTGGCGAGCTCGTCCTCGATGCCAGACAAGAGCCCCATGAACCAGGGGCCGTACACTGACTCGACCGCGACTCCGATGCAGCCCTTCCGCCCGTACTTGAGGCTACGGGCGGTCGATGAAGGGACGTAGCCGAGCAACTTGATCGCGCTCTGCACCCGGCTTCGAACCTCCGCGCTGACGTAGCCACCGTTGAGCACGCGAGAAATCGTAGTGGGCGCGACGCGAGCCTTAGCGGCGACAGTGAGGATCGTGGGCTTGCGACTGGCTTTGCGGATCATGCGCTGAATCCGCGCCAGACTAGCGGAAGATGCCCAAGGCCGCAGCTTCACCGCGAGCCGGCGCGTGCCGCGCGCGCTCCGCCCGGCAATCACCCGGGAAACGCGCGGCCCTCAATTGCAGGTGACGGTCGCGTCCTGCACGGACCACCAGCTGATCTCACCGGTCATGAGCATACCGGTCTGCGAAATCAAGACGTAGCGCGCCGTCTTGGGCGCGAACTTGAACGCCTGTAAACCTGTCATGCCATCTTGCTCGACCAACACGGGGGCCGCCGTATCGTTTGCGGTGTTGGACATTCGGATCTGGATGTGGCGCCCGTAGTCTCCGTTCGAAACGGACAACGTCACTTGGTCGACCGTGCCGCTCGCGCCCAGATCGATCTGCAGCCATTCCGTGCCCAACTGCTTCGTGCCAGTAGAGAAACGCGTCGTTGGATCAGCGTCGATGGCGTAGGCAGGTGGATTGCACAGGGCGTCGGTCGGCACCGTGCATGCGTTGCTGAACTCCGACGCGGTCGCCACCCAACTCGTGCGCGCCGGGATCGCGGTGGTACAGAGCGCGTTTGCCGCGCCGCCAGCGCCAGCAGTGCCGACGGTTCCTGCGCTGCCAGCCGCTCCCGCGCTACCGAGCGAGCCACCGCTTCCGGGTGTGCCGCCCGCGCCCGCCGCAGCCCCGCCAGCTCCGGCAGTGGTCGCGCCTGTCCCGGCGCTGCCGCCTGTTGTGCTGATACCAGCGCCACCCGCGAAGCCCGTCGTGCCAGCGCTGCCGGGGTCGGTGGCGCCGCTCGAGCCCGCGCTGCTCGATGCTCCCGACGTGCTGCTGCCGAGCCCACCGGCAGCGGTGTCACTCGAGGTCGAGCCGCCGCTGTTACCCGCGCCTCCCTGGACTTCGCCGCCGGCCGCGTTTTGACCCGGATCACAGGCAACGCTGTGCGGATTGCACGACTCGAGCGTGGAGTCAGCCTGCTGCGTCGCACAACCACCCATGGCGAGCGCGAGCAGCCCGACGATTGGGACTCCCGCGCGTGCACGCACGTCGAGGGGAAGCAACGGTGAGCCATTTCCGCGAGGGGCGGCGCCGAGCCGCAGAGGTAGATGGGGCACGCCAAACTTAGTTTCCGGACCGAGCCTCAGCCGTTTCGCGAGTCAATCCGAGACGCGCGTCGAGCTTTTTTAGGGCGCACGCTCACACCGGAGTCGCCGCGCTCGACTCAGGCGAGCGAGCCGCTAGCGAGGCCCGGCTTGGACCGTGCGACTTCGAGCTTTGGTGTCCCGCCGGGTTGCACGAGCAGCGCGAGCAACCCACCGGCGAACATGGCACCGGCGAGGATACGCAACCCAACGACGTAGTCGCCCGTCTGATCTTTGAGCCAGCCCATCAGGTACGGACCCGCGAAACCACCGAGGTTGCCGACAGCGTTGATCAACGCGATCGCACCAGCCGCAGCGCGACCGTTCAGAAATGTCGTGGAAAGCCCCCAAAATGGGGCTATCGTGCTCCAGCGACCCGATACCGCGAGCGACAACGCGAGCAACGCCAGCACAGCGGGCACCGGCAGACTCGCGAGCAGAAGCCCGACCGCCGCCCACCACAGCGCGCTCGCCACGTGCCAGCGGCGTTCACCGCGCCGGTCAGAGGAGCGCCCGTGGAGCATCATTGCAAAGATGGCAAACAACGGTGGGATGGCGCTGAGCACACCGACGAACGCCGAGCTCGCTGAGGGAACCGCGCGTTTGATCAGCGTGGGCAGAAAGAAGTCGAGTCCGTAACCGCCGATCACGTTGGCGAAATACACGGCGCACAGCAAAATGACGCGCGGGTCGAGCACCATTCGAAGAAACGAGCGGTCCTTCTCGCCAGCAGTCGTTTGCTTGTCACCGACCAAGCGCGCGACGAGCCACTCGCGCTCTTCGCGAAATAGCCAGCTGGCCTGTTCCGGTCCGCGGGGTAGCCGAAAAAACACCACGATTCCGAGCGCGATCGACGGAATGGCCTCGGTCACGAACAGCCATTTCCAGCCGCGAATTCCCAGCACACCGTCGAGCTCGAGCAGTACGCCCGACAGCGGCCCGCCAATCACGTTGGAGAGCACCGCGGAGGTCATGAACAACGCGACGGTCCGGGAGCGATACGCGGGTGGAAACCAATACGTCAGATACAGAATCACACCCGGAAAGAAGCCCGCCTCGCTGGCACCGAGCAGGAAGCGCAACACGTAAAAGCCGGTCGCGCTGTGCACGAAGGCCATGCACAGCGACACCAAACCCCAGACGACCATGATGCGCGCGATCCACAGCCTTGCGCCGACCTTCTCCAGGATCAGGTTCGATGGCACCTCGAACAAGAAGTAGCCGAGGAAAAATACCCCGGCGCCGAAGCCATAAACAGCCGTGCTGAAGCCGAGATCGACGACCATCTGCTGTTTGGCGAAGCCCACGTTCACGCGGTCCATGAACGCAGCCATGAAGCAGATGCACAGGAACGGAATCAGCTTCCAGGTCACTTTGCGCATCGTGCGTTGTTCGAGTTCTGGCACGGCCTGGGTCGCTCGCTCGGTCATGGTCGCTCCCTCACTTAGTGGCAGTTCTTCAGAAAAAGAAGTGCGATCCGAATTCGACTCGGTTGTTACGCGCGGACACGCCATCACCAAAGAGTTGGCGCACGGTCTGAAAGGACGCGCTCAGCTGCGCCGCGTCGGTTAGCGCGACGAATAGATTGCCATCCTCGTACTCCGACTTGAAGTAAACGCTGCCGCGATTGGGAATCGGCGTCAGGGGCACGATATTGGTCGATTTCGTCTGTGTGTACGTGCCCGATACCCAGACGCGACCGCCTGCGATCGGCAAATAGTATTGCAGACCGATCACGACGGCTTGCCAGTTGATGGTGTGGAGCGCGCCGTTCGCGTCGTACGTCACGATGCCGCTGTCGATGTTGGGTGTGTAAAACGGTGGCACAGCGGACGTGCTGTCATTGGACAGCGTCGGAAAGAGCGCGCCGCCTGTGAGACCCGTGTACAGATCGGAGATGCCCGTGCCGGTCGTGAATTCGCCGGTCAGCGTGAGACCATTGCTGCGATCTTCATTGCTCGAGCGTGGCACCACCGGAATCACCGCATCGAGCGCGAAGCCCCAACCCGTCTTCTGCACGGGGTCCTCCGGCCTACGTACGAACTCTGCCACCTCGAAGCGCCGTGCAACACCCGACACGCCGATGGATGCCGGCGCAATGCCGGGCTGCGAGTAGGCCTGTTGGCTCGCGCCCGTGAAGTGGTTCAGCACCAAACGCAGGCCACCTTCGAAGTCCGGCACGCCCGAGTCCTTTTGCACTGGGCGCACCGCCGCTGCGGCGAGCTCGAAGTCGACGGCGTCCGAATGCAATGTTTTCGAGATCCGAAACTGCGGTTGGCGATGATAAATCTCACCCGGTAAGCCTAAAAACCCGAGTGTCGACGGGAAGTAGCCCGTGCCGCCCCAACCGAACAAGTCATGATATTGGCCGGCGATGACATCCACCACGGGCGTGTGCAGCTTCATCATGGCCAGACGCAAACGCGGTGTCCCGAAAACATAGCTATCGTTCTCGGTTGCATCACTCGGCATCACGCCCGTGAAATCCATTTGAACTAGCCCCGCTGCTTCCACCCCATGCGTCGGCGGCGCGCTCGCGTCGATGGTGAGGCGCGTGTCCTTCGCGGTAAATTGCATTTGATCGTGGTCGCCCGCGTACGTCCCCTGACGCGAGACGGTGGCGTCGTTGACGCCCGCGCCGAAGCTTTGCGTCGAGTCGTGCATCGCGTTCAAGGCGACGTACCCGCACAGGCTCACCTTCCAACCGGAGTCGTCACCGACCAGCGAGCGCGCACAGCCCGATTCGATGCGCGCCCGCGCTGGCGCGGCTGGCGGCGGGACAGCGAGCGGCGCAACGACCAACTGGGGCTCTGCAGCTCTAGCCACGGGGTTGTCGCGCGTCACGCTCGCGGCGGCCGAGTCTGCGGACGTCTGTGCGGTCGGAGGCTTACCCGCTGACGTATCGGGATCGCCAGTCTGCGCGTTGGCATGTAACGCGAGCGCTGACAGCGCCAAGGCGGGAGCAATACCGAGTCTGATCCGAAACGACATTGGCCCCTTATTCCCCGCTCAGCACGAGTGAGCGCACGTTGGGCTGATTGAACAAAAACTGACGATCGTGCCCGGACAGCTGGAGCTGGTTGTCGACCACGCAGAAGTCCGCAGACGACTCGGGCAGCTTCGTCACGTCGAAGTGATGAATCACCGAACCTTCGACGGTGTACGTGCCGACCGGACCGGTCACGAGCAGCAAGTTGTACAGGCAAGCGCAGCCGTTCTGCCCATCGTCACCGCAGGCGATACCGGTGATGTTGTCTTCCGTTCGCAGGCCGTCCGCGAGGTAGCCCGTGAACTCGGCGCAGGTCATGGTGTTGCTGGTGGACTGGCTGCCCGCGGGCACGATCGTGTAGCCCTGAGACTGAAAGCAGCCCTCGGCGAACTCGACTTGCTGGTTCGCCGAATAGTTGATGTTGACCTTGTACGTGCCGTCGGCAGCGTAGAAAATCGAACCATTTGCGATCGGAATCGCCGGATACCAAGGGATGATTTTGCTGACCTTCTTCGTGCCTTGGTCGATCACCATCTCGGAGCACCAATTGACGTATTCCGGCTCGGGAGGGCGATCTCCCGCAGGCGTCGTCGGTTGGTTGATGAGCGACGTGTTCGGTGGGTCCGACGAGAGCTGATTGGTGCACGACCCGGCGATGTCCCAGGTGCGGTCCGGGACTCCGTCGCCGTCGTGGTCCACGCTACCGACTACGTCTCCGCCGCACGTCCCGAGCTCCTCGCAAACCTCGGGCGCCTTGCACGCGCCGAGCGCCAACAATACAGCGCTACACGCGGTGGCTCGAGAGCCTGTCCAAAGCCGGCGGCGCGCGAAGTACCTCAAATTCTGCTTGAACACGAGTCACACCAATCCCTTCGCTTCGACGCTTTTCGACGCTTCGACCATCGTCGGCACGACTCGAAGCAACGCTCGCTTTACGGAGCGTTCATCATGTCTTCGAACTCGATGAACCCTGGCAGCGCGCGGTTGTCTTGAGCGCCGTGTTGCAAGCCCATCGTGGTGCAGAACACGACCGGATAGTCCGCCGGGCACGCGGTGTACTGCTGGCAAACGCTGCTCAATAGGTCGATGTCGCCCCAAGCCTTGGTCGCCGAACCGACGCAGCCATTTTGGGTGAGCACGCGATCGCGTGCCATCACGCTGCCGCCATAGTCGTTGGCTGGATCATCCGTGTCGTGGATCCACATGCCGGCCACATTTCCGCCGCACGGCACGGTGCTCGGCACCGGACCGCCGCTCACGGTGCTCTGCCCGCGCAGACTCAAATCCGGACCGAATTTTCGATTGGGATCGGGGCCAGCGTAGTAGCAGCCGAGCATGTTCGCGAGCCACGAACCGGAGCTATAGCCGGCCACGAACACGCGATTTTGATCGACACAAAAGTTTTGCTCGACTTGATCACCCATCAAGCCAAAAAATTCCCACTCCGTCGATTGCAGGCCGCCGCTGTCGTTGTAGCAAGCGCCCTCCTGCGTCGCGATGTTGTCGGGCGGCATGTTCATGCCGATGTAAATCGACTCTGGATCTTGGAGCATCAGCTTGTAAGTGGCGGTGTTGCCGGCGTACTTGTTGCCGCAGCCGTAGCCGATGAACGTGGTGCGATACGGCTTGCTCGAATCGTAGTCAGTCGGTAGCCAGACGTAGTAGCCGCGGTCATGAGCGGGGTAGCTGAAGTTCGGGTCGAGCGTGGCGCCCGTCACGTGCACCGTGTACTCGAAGTAGCTACCCAGCGTTTGACCTGTAGGCAACGCCTTGCCGCAGCCCGCACTGGGCAACACGGCGTCGATGCCAGCGCCCGACATGCCCCCAACGCTGCTGCCGCCGCCGTTCGTCGCCGAAGCGCCAGTGCCCGCGATCGACGTGCTGCCCGATGCACCCGTCGCGTTGTCACTCATGCTGCGCATCGGTGTCGGAAGGTCGATCAGTTCATTGCCAGCGCCCGAGTCCGACGAGCAGCCGCTGCATACGGCGGCCAGCAGGCCAAGCGAGCAAGATAGAGTTCTGATCACCATGCGCGGTTTTTTTCCAACGCCGAACACGCGAGCCACCACGCTCACCGCCGGATTTGGGCGTCTTTCCTGCAGCGTCCGCTGCCGTCGCCCATTGTGTGTCCGCGGCTTCGGCGTTCCATTTGACCCCAACGTCGATGTCCCGGTTTTTTGGCTCGATTCATCGACGCACGTGGCTTGCGCGAGGCTGTGCTCAGGCGCTCGGCTCCGTGGGTCAGCTTCCGGTCTCCGCTGGTCCAGAGCATGCCGCGCGCACGCGCCCCGCCATCAGGGAACGCGGCGCGCGTTGCAGAAAGCGGCTGGCGGCTCGCTGAACGAGCGGCGAGGTGCCGCTCTGACAGCCGGCCACCACGCGCAGCCCCTCTCGCTCCTCTGCCAATAGTCCGTTCGGGAATTCGCGAGCGTGCTGATTGAGCAAGCTCAGCGCAAGCTTCGCGTTTCCCACACGCAACGCGGCGTCGGCAGCACGAACCCAACGCATTTCTGCCTCCAGATTGTCGCGCGGCAATGCCTTCGGCGCGGCGACCGGCTTGGGTGTGCTTGCCTCCGGCGTCGGAGCGACTAATGCGGGGTCCGGCGTCGCCTGCGGCACAGACCGAGGCACCCATGCGGGTGCTTCGGGCAGAGCAACGGCGCTGGGCAGATCTGCCTGCGCTTGGGCCGCGCTGGCTCGGAAATGTTGGGACAGCGCGCTGCTGCCCGCCGCCAGCAGCGCCACCGCGAACAGCTTGGGCAGCGCCGCGCCGAGCAGTGCCTTGGCCCGCTCGACGCACAGCGTGAAGAGCAGCGCACCGAAGCCCGCTGACCCAATGCGCAACAGCACCGTTTGCCGAACCCGCGCGGCGTCGGAAGGCCCCGGGTCATCGCTGCCTTGAGCGGCCTCGAGCAGCGCGCGCGCGCGGGGACTCAGCTCATCCACGGGTTACCCCCGTTGTTGGGCCTGAAGACGCCGTAGTCCGCGTTCGAAGTCGCGCCGAGCCGCACGCAGCCGGGCATAGGTCGTATTGACATTGCTGCCCAGGGCGTCTGCAATTTCCGGGACACTCATGCCTTCGAGCTCGGCCAAGGCAAACACAGCGGCTTTGTCGTCGTCCAATTCGTCCAGCAGGCCGTGAACGATGCGGCCGGCCTCGGCGCGACTGACTTGCTCGTGCGGGTCGAGGTTCAAATCCGCAATCAAATCCGGATCTCCCACGACCGAGCTCAAGGCATGGCCGGCGCCCTTGCGTCGACGGACTCGCCGGTAGTTGTTCACGACACGCGTCAGAATCCCGAGCACCCAAGTCTTGATCGCGCAGCGCCCCTCGAACTGCCCAAGCTTTCTGTAGACCGTGACGTACACTTCCTGCACGACATCGTCGACCGCGCTGTCGATGACGCCCATCCGACGCACCATGCGCCAGACCGCGGGAAATGTTTGGGCGTAGACCTGATCGAACGGCGGACACACGAACTCCGAGCGAGCCACGACGCCAGAGCCGGGCTCAATGAGGACCTCCGGAGGAGCCCCGGAAGCGTTGGACATGGAAGCGCGCCGGGTCACGCAGAGGCAGGGTTCGCGTCGCTCTTTTGCTGCGCGATACCCTGTACCGTGGATGTCCGGGCTGCTCGGGGTCCGTGATTTGGCTCGAGCGCGGCAAAGTGGCGCGCGCAAGTAGCTGAAGTCACGGTGCTTCTAGAACGCAGAGCGACCGAGCAGCCGTGCACTGTTCAGTGCACGGCGACCCGGCCAAGCTCGTTCCGCAGCAGGAAAACCGCGGAACGAGCGCGCTATGACGAGTTTCGTTCCGTATCGTGTTCAGATCAGCTCGGGTCGGAGGTCCAGCGGATGTCGTCGACGTTGAAGACGACCGGCACGGTCGTGCTCGCGTTCTCGGTTGACCAGGAGAAGCCGCCAATGACGCCCTTCGGGTAGGTCTGACCCTCGAGATTGAACACGTAGTCCGTCGGAGTCGTGGTCAACGTGACCTTCATGCCACCGGTCGTGCCGAAGTTGACGCTGTCTAAACAGGTCGTGCCGGTCACGCCGCCAACGCTGAACGTGACGACCTCGCCGCCGGTCTGACCCCAGGCGCGAAACTTCACGGTCTGCGCGCCCGGCATCACGTTCGCGCCGGGACCCGTGCCCCAGTTGGTCGCGCTACCTGCGAGCCAGAACACACCGCCGTACGTGATCATCGTGTTGGTCGTCGGATCCAAGGCCAACATTGACGGCAAAAATGACCATTTATGGCAGGACCCGTAGTGCGTCGTCACGTCGGTTGGCCGCGAGTCGCACGCGGCGTGCACGATGCCATTGACGTTGGCGGCAAGCGTCGGGTCGACGAAGTAACCGCCCGGAATGAACGGCGTGTCCACTGCCATGGGCAGAGTTTTCACTGAGTCGATCGGGATGCATGGGTCAACCATCGTAGTAGTGCCCGTCCCCGCGACACCGTCGCTGCCGGCGATCGAAGTGGAGCCACTGATCCCACCGCTCATGCCGCCAGCGCTGGTCGAGCCGCCCTGATCGGTGGTGTTGGACGTGCCCGCCGTATTGCTCGTGGTACCGCTGCCTGCGGTGCCCGTGCTGCTGGTGCCTCCCGAGGTGTCGTCGGGGCGCGGAGTGCTGCTGGTAGGCTCCGAGCTACACGCTGCAATCGCCGTAGAAAGACCGACCAGAAGCCCAAAAATCGTTCGCGACGACATGTCTTTTTCTCCTGTGAGGCACGAGAAGTCGGCCGTGTCGCGCGCTGCGCGCACGAAGGCCCGGAATTTTCGCCAGTTTTCGCGCGAGCGTTCGGGCCGAACTGGCCATCGAACCCGCGCTTCAGACCTGCCGTGTCCGGCGGAGGGTCAACTGATCTCGAATTTTCTTCACCTCCCCCTACAGCGACCCGCGTCGCGCCTGAGCAGGTCGACTTTCCGGCCTGGCAAGCCCGGCTCGCGTAACGGAGGCCTACAGCGACGGACATTAATCGACTGTTGTCCTCACCAATCCCGACCCCCAGGCTGCTTGCGCTGTCGTCCGGCTGTGCCGAGCCCGACGCCGGAATGTCCGTCGAGGCGCTGGTTCACACCCAGCTCCCGTGGATTCGACGCCGCTTGCGCTCGCTCTTCCCGCCTCATCTGGATCTCGATGAGCTCGAGCAAAAAGTGCTGCTCAACGTCCTGCGCAGCTTGCCGAGCTACCGCGGCGAAGGGTCGCTCCGCGCGTGGGTCGATAGCATCACCGTGCGCGTGGGTCTGAGTCACGCCCGGCGAGTCCGCGCGCGTGAACGACGCGAGCAGGCTCTCTCGGAGGGCTTGGACGACCTGGAGCAGCGCTTGCCGTCCGAGACTTACTTCACGCGCTGCCAAGTGCAGGGCTTGCTAGCGGTGCTGCCACCCGAGCAAGAGCGCGCGGTCGTCTTACATCACGTGATTGGCCTCGAGGTGTCCGAGGTTGCCGAGCATCAGGGCGTGCCCACGGAGACGGCGCGCAGTCGGCTACGCCTCGGGATGCAGAAGCTGCGGCACCGAGCGCGCGTCCGCGAGATCGCCGTACCGTGAGGGGAATTGCGGTCTGGGCGACCCGCAACGCAGTTTTTTTTCGCTAAATCCTCGAGAAAATCCCGAAGCTAGGCCATGCCGGGCTGGCTCCCCTGCCAAAGCGCACGACAAGTGTTAGCTTCCCGCCGCTTTCGGCAATGCTCTCCGCTGCTACTCCTCAGCGAATCCCGGTCGCCATTCTGGGCGCAGGCCTGACCGGCCTGAGCGCCGCGATCGAGCTCGACCAACGGAAGGTGCCGTATCGCATCTTCGAGAAGCTGAACGAGCCCGGCGGACACGCCGTAACGATCGAGGACAACGGTTTTCGTTTCGACCGCACCGGCCACTTGCTGCACCTGAAATCAGCCGAGCTGCGGCAGCAGGTCCTCGACTGGATCGGCCCCGACCACTTGCAGATCCAGCGCCGCAGCGTGATCTGGTCGAACGGCGTCTACACACGCTACCCGTTTCAGGCGAACACCTACGGCTTGCCGGCACAAGTCGCTTACGACTGCGTCCAAGGCTTCATCGCCGCGCACTTCGCAACGCACAAGCCGGAGCCCAAAAACTTCGAAGAGTTCTGCCTGATTCACTTCGGTGAGGGCATCAGCCGACACTTCATGATCCCGTACAACTCGCGGCTGTGGGGCGTTCACCCGCGCGAGATCACCAGCAGCTGGTGTCAACGTTTCGTGCCGTTGCCGCGTTTGGAAGACGTGATCGCTGGCGCAGTCGGCCTCAACGATCGCGAGCTCGGTTACAACGCGAATTTCATCTACCCGCGGTTGGGCATCGGGGAGCTGGCCAAAGGCATGGCGCGGCGCGTTCCGAGCATCGAGCTCGGCCGTAGTCCGCAGCGGATCGAGCTTGCTCGGCGACGCTTGGTCTTCGACGACGAACAGATCGAATTCGATGTGTTGCTGAGCTCGATCCCGCTGCCCAAATTGCTCGGGCTGATCGACGAGCTGCCCGAGCCGGTGCGGAACGCGGCGGCAAAGTTGCGCTGCTCGCACCTCGACTACCTGGACGTGGCGTTGCGCCGAGAGTCCGCTAAGGATTTTCACTGGGCCTACGTGCCTGAGGAGCGCTATCCGTTTTATCGCGTGGGCTGTTACTCGCATTTTTCGAAGGCCCTCGCTCCCCCTGGCAAAGCGGCGCTGTACGTCGAGCTGGCCGACCGATCGCGGCCCGACCTCGCCGAGCTCTTGCCGCGCGTCGCTCAGGGGCTGATCGAAATGGGTGTCATCGATTCAGCCGACGACATCGAATTTGCGCGCGCGCGACGCATCGACTTCGCATACGTGATCTTCGACCACGAATATTTCGCGGCTTTGGACGTGATTCGGCCTTTTCTAGAAGAGGCCCGCATCGTATCAAGCGGTCGTTACGGCGACTGGAACTACTCCGCCATGGAAGATGCCATTTCCTTCGGAAAAACGGCGGCCGAGCGCGCCAGTCAACTCCGCAAGACGTCCGCATGATGAAGCCTGAAATCTCGATCGTGATTCCGGTCTACAACGAAGAAGGGATCCTGCACTCCGCGGTCGTGGACCTGCGCGAGCGCCTGGCTCCGTTTGGCTGGAGCTACGAGATCGTGCTCGCCGAAAACGGCTCGCGCGACCGCACGCTGACCATCGCGAAAGAGCTCGGCGCCAAATACCCGGAGGTTCGCTCGATCTCGGCAGGTGAGCCCAACTATGGCAAGGCGTTGCGCTTGGGCATCTTGGCCGCGCAAGGTGAGCTCATCCTGGCCGACGAGATCGATCTCTGTGATACCGACTTTCACCACCGGGCGGTCGATTTGCTGCGCGCACGGCGCGCAGACCTCGTCATCGGCTCCAAGCTGATCGGTGGAGCGGAGGACGAAAGGCCGGTGTTCCGTCACGTCGCGAGCCTATTTTACACGGGGATTCTGCGCTTCGTGCTCGGCTTTCGAGGCACGGATACCCACGGGCTCAAGGGCTTTCGTCGCGATCTGCTGGTGCCCGTCGTGGAAGCCTGTGTGGTCGACAAAGACGTGTTCGCCAGTGAGATGGTGATCCGCGCCTATCGCCGCGATCTCAACGTCGTCGAAATCCCGACGCGCGTGATGGAGAAGCGGCCTCCGTCGATCAACCTGATGAAGCGGGTGCCCAACGTGCTGAAGAGCCTCGTGAAGCTCACCTGGGCGATTCGCGTCAAGGGTTAGCGCGTCGTCGTGTGCACGAGCTTGGCTCGTGCACAATCGGGACGTCACCAGTTTTGGATCTGCCAGCCACGATTGCGCGCCGCGCGGAGCAGCCGACGATCCGGATTCACGGCAATCGGCACCTCCACCTCGGAGAGCAGTGGCAGATCCGTAATGCTGTCACTGAAGAACGTGACGCGATCGAAGCCAATACCGTATTGATCGAGCAGCGCTCGCGCGCGCACGACCTTCCCCTCCGCGTAGCACAATGGCTCCAGCACTTTGCCGGTGAAACGCCGATCGGCGTCGAGCTCGAGCTCCGAGCATACGACGTGCTCGATACCGAGCTCACGCGCGACTGGCTTCGCGACGTACGCCGTCGCGGCCGTGACGATTGCAACTAGATCCCCAGCCTCGTGGTGGCGCTTCACGAGCTCACGCCCACGCGCTTGAATCTCGGGCAGCACGTATTGCGGAAACCACTCGTCGCAAGTCTTGATCAGCCACGCTTCCTCTTTGCCGGCGAACGACTCGAGCGCTTTCCGAGCAACCCGCGGCGCGTCGATCATGCCTGCGCTGTATTGCAGCACCCACCAGGCGACTTGAAGCGAGTCTCGCCACGTGGCATCGCCCTTCTTTCGGCGGTAGCGCGTGTACAGGCGTGGGGTGTCGACGCGCACCAGCGTGCGGTCGAGATCGAAGAAAGCCGCGCGGCGCTCGGACATTAGACGGCGAGCATAGCTCAGCCCGCCCTGAACCCAGACTGAAAGCGGCGCCCGCTGCAGAGCCGGCAAGAGCCCAGCAAAGGCCGGGTATTTCACCGAGATCGGCCGGGGAATGCTAAGCCGAGAGCTGAATGCTGCCGCTGCCCATCGACGCTGTATTGCCGGAGCTCGAGCGCGCGCTGCGCGGGGCGCGCGCGGTCGTCCTGGAGGCACCGCCGGGCGCGGGCAAGACCACCCGGGTGCCCTGGGCAGTTCAAGAATGGCTCGCTGGTAGCGAGGTCGTGGTCGCCGAACCGCGTCGGCTGGCGGCGCGCATGGCGGCCAAGCGCGTGGCCGATGAGCGCGCCGAGGTGCTCGGCGAACGCGTCGGTTACAGCGTGCGCTTCGAGGAGGTGTCGAGCGCGCGCACGCGGATTCGCTACGCCACCGAAGGCATCGTGCTGCGTCGCTTGCTGAGCGATCCGAAGCTGACTGGCGTGGGCGCGGTGATCTTGGACGAGTTTCACGAGCGTCACTTGGCCACGGATCTGCTCCTCGTCTTGCTCGACCGCCTGAGCCGAGGTGCGCGGCCGGACTTGAAGCTGCTCGTGATGAGCGCAACACTCGACGCCGAGCCAGTCGCTCGTTACCTCGGAGATTGCCCGCGCATTCGCAGTGAGGGCCGCCTCTTCGCGGTAGGCATCGAGTTTCTGCCCAAGGCCGATGAACGCCCGCTGGACAAGCAAATCGTGAGCGCGGTCCGGCGAGCCGTGAATGAAGAGGCCGACGGAGACGTGCTCGTGTTCTTGCCCGGCGCGGGTGAAATCCGACGGGCCGCCACCGCGCTCGAAGCTCTGGCGCAGGAGGCGTCGCTCTTGGTGTTGCCACTGCATGGCGACCTGCCCATCGCCGAGCAGGCACGAGCGGTCGAGCCGGCGAAACAACGAAAGGTCGTGCTAGCGACGAACGTTGCAGAGTCCTCGGTGACCGTCGACGGTGTGACGGTGGTGGTGGACTCTGGCCTGGCGCGGGTCGCCGGCTATTCGCCGTGGAGCGGGCTGCCCACTCTCGGCTTGGAGCCGGTGAGTCGCGCGTCGACCGCTCAGCGCGCGGGCCGCGCCGGCCGCACTCGCCCCGGCCGCGTATTTCGGCTGTACACGAAAGGCGACCACGAAGGGCGCCGCGCCCACGATCTGCCCGAAATCGTGCGCAGTGATTTAGCCGAGGCTCTGTTGATCTTGCACGGGGCCGGCGTGGCACAACCAGAGGCGCTGAGCTTTCTGGATGATCCACCGAAGGCTCGCCTGGACAGCGCGCATCAGCTGCTGAAGCTGCTCGGCGCGCTCGCCGACTCCGGCGGGCTGAGTGAGCTCGGGCAACGGCTATTGCGCTTCCCCGTTGCACCGCGCCTGGCTCGGCTGCTCGTCGAGGGCGAGCGGCGCGGCGTCGCGCACGAGGCCGCGCTCGCCTGCGCGCTACTCAGCGAACGCGACATCTTGCTCGGCTCGCGCACCGGGTTCGGCTCCGATCGCCGGCAAGCCTTTGGCGCGCGCGGCCCGAGTGACGTGCTCGAACGCCTGGAACGGTATCGTGAGGCGGAAGACGCGCGCTTCGAGGCTCATCGCTTGCGCAACTTCGGGCTCGATGCGCGCGCGGTCGACGGAGTGCGGCGCACCGAGCGCCAACTCGCGCGTTTGGTGAAAGACCAACGCCAAGGTCCAGGCAGCATGGAGGCCGTGGAAAGTGAGCTCCAGCGTTGCCTCCTGACCGCTTTTCCCGATCGCGTCGCGCGCCGGAAACGGCGCGGTGAGCGCGAGCTCATCCTCGCTTCCGGCGGCGTCGCGCGGTTGTCCGAGACCAGCGTGGTGATCGATGCAGAATTTCTGCTCGCGCTCGACGTGGAAGAACAACGCGGCGCCGGCGCTACCAGCACGACCGTGCGACTAGCCAGCGCGATCGAGCCGGATTGGCTGCTCGAGAGCTTCCCCGACAAGGTTAGCTTGAGCGACGAGCTCGAATGGAATGGCTCTTCGGAGCGGGTGGAGCGGGTCGAAAAAATGGCCTTCGGCGCGGTAGTCTTCGATGAGACGCGCGCGCTGGCTCCGCCTTCACCCGAGGCGAGCGCGCTATTGGCGACCGCCGCGCGGCGCGGCTCCGCCCTCGATTTCTCGAAGAACGACGCAGTGTTGTCGCTCACGCAGCGGCTCCGCTTGCTGCGCGAGCACTTCCCGGACGCGGGCTTCCCCGAGCTCGACGACAGCTCCGTGGAAGCCACGTTGAGCGTGATCTGCACCGGCCTCAGAAGCTTCGCGGAGCTCGCCAAGGTCGATGTTGCCAGCGCGCTGCTCTCTGGGCTCGACCACAATCAACGCCGGCTTCTGGACAGCGAGACGCCGGAGCGTGTCCGCTTGCCCGGCGGGCGCAGCGTCGACGTTCACTACGAGGCGGATCGTCCGCCTTGGATTGAATCTCGGTTGCAGGACTTTTTCGGCATGCCCGAGGGGCCGAGGCTATGCCGAGGCCGCATCGCGCTCACCTTGCACCTGCTCGCGCCCAATCAGCGCGCGGTGCAAGTGACCAGCGATCTGGCCGGGTTTTGGCTACGCCACTACCCCACGGTTCGACGCGAGCTGATGCGCAAATACCCGCGACACCCCTGGCCCGAGGACGGTCGCACCGCGACGCCCCCCGAACCAAAACCAGCACGCCGGCACTGACGCCAAATTCAACTCGCGAATTGCTCGCGCAGCGCCCATAAGCCGAGTGCTGGGTTGGAGATGAAGAAGATCTCCTCGCCGTCAGGCATGACATTGATGCCGTCGCGGAGCGCATTCGGATCATAACGGCGGAGCGCCTGCTCCGGATCGGCGTAGGCGAAACCCACGCCTTCCACCTCAGCGCGTGTCAGGCCGCCTGCCGCGTAGGTGATATTGAAGCGCCCCTCCGACGAACCGTGAATCAAATGTGCGGCGGCCGACAGGGACGCGGCGAGCTCCGGATCGGCTTTGACGGCGGCGAGCGCGGCTGGCGTGCCGCGGTAACCGTGGCGGCGAATCAAGCGATCGATACCGGCGTCTTCACCGAAGGTGCGCACGCCCGGCGCCAGGATGAGCAATTCGGCGTGGTCCGCGAGGGCCAGCCGAGTGCGATAAATCGCCTTGTTTCCCAGCCAAGTCGACTTGAACTCGCTCGGGTCCAGGTACACGACGACGCGCTCGAGGGGTGCCGCGAGCAGATCGAGATTGACCTCACGCGCGAGCTCAGCGCCCACGGCAAAGCAGCCGAAGTCGTCCCCGGCGAACAAGCCCCGGGTCACGAGCTCGTTTCCCTCCTTGGCTCGCACCGTCAAGAGATGGGTAACCGGCAGGGCTTTGCCGAACGCGTTCGCCATGTACTCGAAGATGTCGCGCACGGGCGTACGAGCGCGACCCATGATGCGCTCCATATTGCACACGGCGCCCAAGAAGTGAGTGTGATCGATGACTTGTTTCCCACCGACACCGACGAACACGTTCTTTGCGTGATTGGCGATCCCGATCACCTCGTGCGGCACGAGCTGACCGACCGAGATGATGCGATCCCAACCTTCAGTGAGCCCGCGATTGACCTCGCAGTGAATCGGATAGTCGAGCAGCCCTCCGCTCACCTCACGCACGAAGGACCCCGGAACCACACCGAGCTCCAGCAAATCACGCTGAAAATCGTGGACGCGAAAGGCCTCGTGCGGCACGCCCGGGAACATGTGATCGAGCTCTGGCGCGGTCATGGCAACGTGCGTGCCCGTCGCCGGCAATACTTCGACGTGGGCGCCGCGCGCACGTAAATGCTTGTACAGCACCGAGGTCAGGAAGCCGGCGCCCGAATGATAGCGCGTGTAGTCAGGCGGCAAGAGCAACACGCGCTTCAGGTCGCCGAGCTGATTCAACAGCGCCACGACATGGGTCTCCGATTCCGCTTCGCTGATGCGAGCAGCCTTGGAGCCGAGCTGTAGACGCAGCCTAGTTTTTCCGTCGTACCCTTCGCGACCGAGCGAGCGCGCGACGCGCTCGACGATCTCGCGCGGGCTGAGCTCAGCGGAGATCGTCAAGGCGTTCACCGGTGGCTCGAGATCGCGATATTGGCCGTCGAGGATCTTGTCATAGTCGCGCACGATGTCGTGCGTGCCGCGGCGCTCCTCGAGTCGGCGCTCGGCCGCCGCCCGCGGCAGCTCGAGGTACACGATGCGATACGCCGGAACGCGCTTCACGAGCACGTCGCGATAGGCTTGCTTCAGCGCCGAACAGGCGAGCACCGCGCCGCCCGCCGCGTCCCAGCTCTCGGAAAGCTCGGCCAAGCGTTCCAGCCATGGCCAACGATCGGCATCACCGAGCGGGATGTTGTTGGCCATTTTCGCCCGATTTTCTGGCGGGTGGTAGGCGTCCGCGTCGTGGAACTCGAGGCCGAGGCGTTCGGCGAGCAGTTGGCCCGCCGTTGATTTTCCACAGCCGGTCACACCCATCACGATCAGGAGCATGCTTGTCGTCTTTCGCTCGTTCAGAGCTTCTGTTTCAGTCGTGCCAAAAACTGTAATGCCTCGAGCCCGGTCAATCGATCCAGGTCGAGGGCCCGGATCGTGTCGATCAGCTCGGTGTGGCCTCGGGTTTCCGGCGAACGGGCACCAAAAAGCTGCATTTGGTCGGCGTTCGAAGTCGACTTGACGCGCGCTTTGGCTGCTCCGGGCGACACTCCGCCCGCCTCCAGCGTCGCCAAAAGAGCGCGCGCTCGGGCTAACACGGTCTCCGGGAGGCCGGCGAGCTTGGCCACCGCTACACCGTAGCTGCGGCTCGCCGCGCCCGCCACGAGCCGGTGCAAAAACACCACATCACCATCTAGCTCGCGCGCGCTGACGCTGTAGTTAGCAGCGTGCGGGCTGCCCTCCCCGAGCGCAGTGAGCTCGTGGTAGTGCGTCGCGAAGAGCGCTCGGCAGCATACGGCCTCATCCAAGTATTCTGCGACCGCCCACGCGATCGCGAGTCCGTCGAACGTGCTCGTGCCGCGCCCAATCTCGTCCAGAATCACCAGCGAGCGGCGCGTGGCCTTGCGCAGAATCTCGGCGGTCTCGCGCATTTCGACCATGAACGTGCTCTCGCCGCCGGCCAGGTTGTCGCTCGCACCGACGCGCGACAACACCCGGTCCACGACGCCGATGCGCGCTGAGCGCGCCGGCACGAAGCTGCCCATTTGCGCCAAGATTACGCTCAAGGCAACCTGCCTCAGGAGCGTGCTCTTGCCCGCCATGTTGGGCCCCGTGATCAGCCATAGCCGCTCGCGCTCCAAATCGAGGTCCACGTCGTTGGGCACGAAGCGCCCCTGCGCCGCCAAGCGCTCGACGACCGGGTGCCGCCCGTCGCGAATCACGATTTGATCCGAAGCGTCGACCGTAGGCCGACAATAGTCGTAGCGATGCGCGGTGTCTGCCATGCTCGCCGCGACGTCCCAGCGGCCAAGCTCGCGAGCGAGCACCTTGACGCGTTCGCTTTCGCGGGCAGCTTCTACACCGAGCTCGGCGAGTAGCGACAGCTCACGCTCGCGATGCAGCTCCTCGGCGTGCGCGATGCGATCGGCCAGCTCATCCAGCTCGGGGGTAGCGTAGCGCTCGCCGGTGGCGACCGTCTGCTTTCGGCGATAGTGCGCCGGAACACGCCCGCTTTGGCCGCGGCTCACCTCGATGTACCAGCCAAAAACGCGGGTAAAGCGGATTTTGAGCGTGGCGATCCCGGTCTCTTGCTTCAGCCGACCTTCGAGCTCCACCATGTGAGCGGTACCGCTCTTGCGGAGCTCGGCGAGCTCGGCAAGCTCCGCGTCGAACTCGGGTTTGAAGATCTCGCCATCTTTCGGCTGTGCCGGAGGACGTGCCACGAGCGCCCGCTCGAGCAAGGCACCAAGCTCGGGTACCGTGTCCAATCCGTTCTTGCTGACACCGAGTGTCTCGCGCAGCCCCGGGTCCGTGATGCCTTCGAGCACCGCGGCGAGGGCGCGCGCTGCGGTCAGGCCGTCGCGCAACGCTCCCAAATCACGAGGCGTTGCCGCGCGCAGCGACGTGCGCACGGCAAGCCGCTCTATATCGCCGATCTGGCTGAGCTCACGCTTCAGCTCTTCGCGCAGCCGCGAATGAACGACGAGAGCTTCTACCAGGTCGAGGCGCCGTCGGATGCGTTCGATGTCGGTCAGCGGCGCGAGCAGCCGTCGTCGCAACGAGCGCGCGCCCATCGGCGTACTCGTTGCATCGAGCACGCCGAGTAGCGTGGCCTCACGCGAGCCAGAGACCGAGTCGACGAGCTCCAAATGAGCCTGCGCGACGCGATCGATCGCCAAGAGCGCGGCTGGCTCCCAGCGACCAATGCGACGCGCCGGCAGCTCGACACCAGGGTTGCAAGCGCGGGCAAAGCGCAACGCACGCGCAACAGCACGCCGAGCCGTCGCGCTGAGCGAGCTCGCGTCGGCTTGAAGCTCACCGAGCGCGGCTTGCGTTTGAGCGTCGTCGAGCTCCGCGTCTCTTCGCAGGGCAGCACGCCCCAGTGCCGTCACGGCCTCGATCACGCCGGTCTGCGGCGTGGCGTCGGACTCGAACCCAACCAGGATCTCACGCGGCCGCGCTCGACTCAGCTCGGCGAGCGCCGCGGGCACGTCCGGCAACTCCGCGGCCAGCAACTCCCCCGTTGAAAAATCGAACAGCGAAACTCCGACCCCAGAATTTCCCACTTCGACCGCGGCTAGGAAGTTGTTGGCATTGGATTCCAGGTGCTCGCGTTCGGTCACGAGGCCCGGTGTGATCACGCGCACGACCTCGCGCGGCACGATGCCCTTCACCTTGGACGGGTCAGCCATCTGCTCGCAGATCGCCACCTTGTGCCCGAGCTGCAACAGCCGCGCGATGTACGAGGCCGCCGCGTGGTGCGGCACGCCGGCGAGCGGAATTTCATCCGCTTTGCCCTTATTTCGGCTGGTCAGCGTCAGCTCGAGCAACGGCGCGGCCACGACCGCGTCGTCGCCGAACATCTCGTAAAAGTCACCGAGCCGAAAGAAGACGATCGCGTCCGGGTGCGCGCGCTTCGCGGCAGCATGCTGCTGCATCACGGGCGTGAGGCGCGCGGACATGACCTAGAAGAACGGCGATGGCGGCACCACGCCGAGCGAGTTCAAATCGAAGAGCGACAGCCCGAGCGACGAGCCGTCGACCACCGCGAGGTACCCGAGCTCGGGCAGGTACGCCATTGCCTGCGGATCAACGGAGCTGGATTGCGAC
>DATHOI010000759.1:0-10184 GCA_035485095.1 Polyangiaceae bacterium
CGCAAAGTGAGCGCCTAGCTTGCGGTGAGAGGCTGGGATCGGGGCGCCAGTCCGTCGGTGCGGGCCGAACGATGGCCACGTTGTTCTCCGTGGGAGGCGGCTTGGTCACGTAGCTGTAAGTCGAGCTCGGGTCGGGTGCTGGTGAGCGAGGTGGGATCGGAGAGCGTGGCGGGACCGGTGCGTTCTGAGGCGTCCGAGAACGGACGAGCCCCGCTGAAGGATCATTCCAGACTCCGTCCGGCAAAAAGGAACCGAGCGGCTGCGTGACCTTCATCTGATTGGGCGGCCGCGAAATCGTGCGCTGAATGGTCGCGGCAGGCGGAGGCGCGCTCGACACGGGTCGTCGCTCGATGGGAACCGCAGGTGGAGGCGCGCTCGACGTGGCGCGCTTATCTGCGACCGGCGGTGGGACGCTCGACGAGCTGCGCGCAGGTGGAGGCTCGGAGCGCGGGCGAACCACCGCAAAACCCGGCACCTCGTGAGCGCGAATCTGGTCGTCCCAGGCGCGCGCGGCTGACGCCAACACCGGGTCGGGCGTCTGATCCTCCACGGGGCTCGGATTTTCGGCGGGCGGCAGCACCAACGTCGACGCGAAACGGAGCGGCGCGCCGGCGGGCGGTGGGTCGCTCGCCGGCCGTTTGACGATCTCGCCCTTGAACGGAACTGGCTCCGGCTTCGCCATCGGCAACGTGCTGCCAAAACCGTTGTTCGCCGCTGCGGGCGCCGGGCCAGGCCCGGGCGGCGAAGAAGAAATGGGGCGCTGTGGGATGGGGACGATGGGAGGCGCGTGGTTCGCGCTCGGTAGTTGCGGCGTTGCCGGAGCCGGCACCGGCACTGGAGGACCGAGACCCGACGGCACCGCCGGAGCCGCTGGCAACTGCACTGTCAACCCAAGCTGCGGCGAGGCAGGCTTCGGCGGGCGGCTCGACTTCGTGCGGCGTTGCTGCGCAGTGCGCATCACGAGTGTGAACGCGGTGCCCAAGCCAGCGCCAAAAACGACTCCAAAGAACAACAGCAGCGGACGATTGGGGTCGATCGGCGCGCCGGGCAACGACGCCTCCGCTGCAATGCGCGCGGCTAGCGTGGGCCGCGCCTGCGTCTGGGCATCCGAGCTCGCCTGGGTCACCGCGTCGATCAGCCGCTTCCATTCAGCGCGCAGCTCAGGGGAGAGCTGTTGCGCGGACGGCTTGGCAGCGAGCGCATCACGCCGAGCGGTGAGCGCGGTGTTGATCTCAGCCAAACGGCGGCGCAGCAGCTTTACGTCGGAATCGGCAGGGTCGTCGTACGGATTGTCGGAGCTGGCGCCGCTCTCGAGCTCCAACACGCGCTGTTCGAGGTTGGCTTTCTCCGCATGAAACGCCGAAAGTGCGGGATCCTTGTCGGGAGAGACGCCAATTGGTGCTGGCGACTCTGCTGCAACTTGCGGGTGAAGCGCCAAGAAAGCAGCTAGCTCTTGCGTCTGCTCTTGGCGCTTCAGGTCGACCGCGTTCTCCGCGCTGCGATCCAACAGGACGACCGGCGCGCGCTCGAACGCGTGATGCACGAGCTGATTGCATACGCGTTGTGCACGCTCCCGAGTGCTGTCCTTGTAGCTGATGCTGAAGGCGTGGCCGTCGCTCGTGTCGATGGCCAGCGACTCACGAACGCTGCTCGCCGCCCTAGCCTGCGCCTCAGGCGCTGACGACCCAGCGCGCTCGCGCGAGAGCTGCGCCAGCATGCCCCGGTCGAGAACCGCCTCGCTGAGCCGACGCGCGGCTTCGAGCGGCTCGAGCAAGGTCGCCGACGCTGCCGGGCTCGCGGAGTCGACCACGAGCAGGGCGTTCGCTCGGTACGTGGCGGGAACCAAGAACGCGTACGCCGCGAAAACCGCGAACACGATTGTCGCGATCAGCAGACCAGGGCGAACTTGAGACATCGCGTGGCTTCGAAGGGCAAGGGCTCGTGCGGTTTTCGGCGGCTCGAGACGCTCTCCGGTATACCACCCCCCGGCGTGCTCCTACTACTCGGGCGTACACTCCCCGACCCCCGCCGGGTCGCGGCTGTAACGTATGCAGAGCCCCTGGCTGGCCGTGCAAGCGGGCTCCCCGCACACGTCGGCTCGGCACAGCGCGCGGCACGCCCCTAAGCTGCAAATCGAACCGGCCGCGCAGGTGTTCGCCGTCGCGCAGGTGTCACCGGGCTGGGCCGTCCCCACAGGCACGCAAGCGGTCGATCCCTGCGAGTCGACGATCCGACAACCTTGGGCAGGCGCGCCAGGACACGAGCTCGGATCGAGCGGATCGCAGCCGTCGACCGGGAAGCACAGAGCCATCCCTGAATCGATGACATTGCCCCCCGCCTTGACCTCGAGCGACCGGAAACAGCTCTCACCCGTGTCGCAGACCGACCAATCTCCGGCGCAGCACTGCTTGCGACAGACATTGTCGGCGCAGTAATAGCCGCTGGCGCAATCACTGCCGGTCGCGCATGTTGCCCCGGATTTGCCGGTACCAGCTGCCTCACAGCCGGGGCTTACGTCGGGCGACACCGCGTTGAACTGCGGGCGGCACGCTTGGTCTGCGGGGCAGCCGGTCTGCGCCTGATAGTTGCAGATTCCGCTCGGGCACTGCGGCGCGCCGGCATCCGGGACGGCGATGCTGTCGCCCGCGTCTTCGATGACGCTCGGGTCAGCGCAACCAGCGTCGAACGGCGCCGGCGTGCTGACGGTCGTCGTCGTACCGCAGCCGACGCCGAGCAGTAGCCCCGCGCAGGTAAAGGCAGCGATGAAAAATCGACCCAACATCCCACTCATACGGTGCACCCCAACCCGACCACGTTCAATGACGGACGACGCCGCGCGCCGCCAAAAACGCCAGGATCTCCGCCACTGCCGAGGATTCCAGGGAAAAAAGGCTGAATACCGCGGCGTCGAGCCGACCGATCAGACTCGATTCCACGCCGGTGCGCGTCAACTCGGCCGTCAGCTGCGCGATCGATTGCCACTGTGAGGGATTTTGAGGCGGACACGGCAGCGCTCGGAGGTGTGCGATCTTTACTTGGGGAAAAGTGGCTTGCCGAGCGTCGCGTCGCAAGGCGAGGTGCAACGCGCGATACAGGGAGCTGTTGAGCAATCCGACCACGAGCCCCGCCGGCAACCCCTCCACGGCAAAGCCCGCCAAGAGTGAATTGCGGAACGGTAGACCGCGGTGCAGAGCCGCGATGGGGTAACGCGCGGTTTGTCGGATCACGAACTCGACGCGCGCGTAGTCATTTTTATCACGTGCCCTGCAGCGTGCTGCGGCCAGTGCTTTCGTGTCGGCCGCGAGGAACAGACGCGGTGCGCCCTCCGAGAACTCGCGCACGTCACGACCCTCGAGCAACGGATAGTCGTGACGCGCATCCGGGGCGGGTGCGCGCCGCAGCAACGTCTGCGTGACGACGCTGGTGGTTTGAAAGCCCATTTCTCCGAACAGCTCGCGGGGAAATGCAGGCCATTTCGCGAGCTCGAGCAGCGCCGTCGGCGGCAGCACCTCCTCCGCCACGCCTCCCGCACGTTGCCGCTCAGCGAGTCGGAATGGGCTCTCCGCCGCGTCGCTCGATGCGCTGCCCGTGCTCGCTTCCGCGATCAGCGCAAAGCACGGTTGCGTAACGGATTCGAACGCGTCTTGACCGAATTCGAGCATGGGCTCAGAAGGCGTGTGGCTACTCCTCACGACGCGACGCACGGCGCGGTAGCCCTGCAGGTCGGCAATCGGACTCGGCACGACGAGCGCCACGGTGCCCTGCGGAGCGAGGCGCAGCGCCCGCTCGACGAACAGACCGTGCAGCGTGGGATAACCCTTGAGGCTCGCGTAGTGCGCGGAAAAGTACGCTTTGCGCGCCGGCTCGAGCGGCTGCGCCGCGCGACCCGCGTAGGCCACCCAGGGCGGATTGCCGATCACCAAGTCGAAGCCCCCGCGCTCGAAAACTTCGGGGAATTCCGTGGGAAAGTCGCAAGCTACGCCGAGCCCGCGCGACGCTGAACGCGCTGGACCGAGCGGCGTCCGCGGTTCGCCCAGCAGGGCGTCTCCGACGCGGAGATTCTTGCCGGCATCGGACAATGACCAATTCGGATCCGCAGCAAAGAGATACAGCGCCGCTTCGGCCACAGCGACGGCGATCGGATTCACGTCGACGCCATACAAGACGCTGCCGACGAGCGTGCGCCGTCGTTCGCGTGTCTCGTGCGGTTCCGAACGCGCGTTGAGCGCGCGAGCCACCTCCAGCAAGAACGCGCCCCCGCCCACGGCCGGATCACAAACTTTGAAATCGAGCACGAAGTCGTGGGCGCGATGCGACGAGGCGCGAATGCGGCGGTCGAGCGGCTCGAGAGCACGCGCGACGACGACCTCCGTCAACGCGCGCGGCGTGAAGAAGGTGCCGGTTTGCTTGCGCTTCTTGCCCGACGACAGCTCGAAGTGGCGATCCGCTCGGCGAGCCACGCTGTCACCCAACAGGAGCTCGTATAGGTTGCCGACGAGCTCCGCCGGGCAGCTCGCGAAGTCGACGCCGTCGTGCGCGAGACCGGCCTGCAATTCGGCGTGAAATGCGGCCTGCGCGGCTAAAAATGGCGGTGGAAACCTGGAGATGAGCTGTTCGCCCTGCCAGCTCACTTGGATGTCGAGCCGTGGGTCGAGCGCGCTGAACAGTCTGCCCTTCGGTGACTCCTCTGCACCGGCAAACAGACCGCGCGCGCGTCCCAGTAGTAGCACCACGAACCGCAGCACACCGAGTGACAGCGCGTCATGCACGGTCTCCGGCGCAAGCTTCAGCGCTAGTGCGCGCTGTTTCTCGGTCGTGGGCTGATTGAGCGCCGCCACTCCAGCCACCATCGCGCGACGCGCTCGGCGGTGGAGTGCGTGAGCGAGCTCGGGATCGGAAAGGGGCATCAACGACTCGAAACGAGGCGGCGCCCGAGCTCCATTGCAGAAATCATTCCTTCCGCATCGGCAACACCCGTCCACGCGATGTCGTAGGCTGTTCCGTGATCGACGCTGGTGCGCACGATCGACAGCCCCATCGTCACGTTGACGGCGTCACCGAAGGCGACGAGCTTCATCGGAATCGTGGCTTGGTCGTGGTACATCGCCACCACTCCCTGGAAATCTCCGGCCACCGCTTTGCGGAACGCGGTCTCGGCTCCGATTGGACCGAGCAGCGCCGCGCGTCGACCCAAGCGCCGCGCCGCCGCCTGAATACCGGGCAGGATCGCCCGCCGCTCTTCATCGCCCAAGAGCTCGCTCTCGCCCGCGTGGGGATTCAGCGAGCAAATCGCGATTTTTGGCCGACGCTTGCCGAGCGCGAGCAACAGCTCGCCCAAATAAAACGTCGCATCATCGACACCCCGCGACGTGAGCGCTTTGGGCACTTTAGCGATCGGTAGGTGCGTGGTCACGAGGCTCGTCACGAGTGGCCCCGCGGCGAAGCACATCACACTCAACTTCGCGCTGTCCAGATCGCGGAGCCACTCGGTGTGACCGAGGAAGTGCGCGGCACCCTTCACGCCCGAGTGCGCGATCGCCGCCTTACTCACTGGGCCGGTGACGAGCGCGCGACCCTGAGCTGCTTTGGTGAGCCGATAGGCTTCATTGATATACGCGAGTTGAGCTGCGCCAGATGCCGCCGTCGGCTTGCCCGGCTTGCGATCGCGCTTGGCTAGCTTGGGGCCGACGCTATGGACCTGGATCGCGCGCGGATCACGGGCCTGCCCGTCGAACCGCACGAGCCGCGCGCGAGGCACCGAGACCAGCTCGGCCGCCTCGAGCAACATGTCCCAGTCGCCCACGAGCACGCAGCCTGGAACCTTCGCGGCCGCGCGCACGGCGACCTCGGGTCCGATGCCCGAAGGGCAACCCACGGACACGACGAGCAAACCCGCATTTCGCTGCGTGCCGGAACGAGACATGCGAGGACCGAGTAACAGAGGCTCAAGAACGCGCAAAGCCCGTCCCGCGGAATTCCGATGAATCGCGCTCAAACCGCCTGATTTCCGGGCGCGCGGTGACGATTGTATCGCGTGGCGGAGCTAGCTACCCTGACTCGGGATGACAACGTCGAAACCGAGCGCAGTAGCCGGGGAGCAGTTCGCCTTCGAGCTGCTGAAATTGCTGCTACAGGTAGCGTGGGCCGACGACGACGTAGCACCGGCAGAAGCCGACGCGGTCCTTGCGTACGCGCGAAAGAGCCTGTTGTCACAAGACAAGCTCGAGCTACTGGGCCAATGCCTGGCCGGGCGCGCGCCACTCCCCCCGCCCAACCTCGGCTTCCTCAAAGAACGACGCCTGGACGTGATGCGCGCGGTCAAAGAGCTGTTGATGAGCGATTTGACCGTGGCCGAAGAGGAGGAAACCATCCTGGAGCAGATCTCCACTCTTCTGCGCTGATCGTGGCTCGGCCATTGGCGCCGCCCGGCGCTCTCAGTGAAATACTGCGACGAGCCACGCGGGAGTGAAGCGCGCGGTGACGGCAATCAGTCCGATAATCGCGACGCACGCCAGGCTGGATCGATCGCGAAGCGCAAACTTCACCGGATCCTCCTGCATTTTGCCTCTGCCCGCCAAAAGCCAGATGCGCCCGAGCCAATACAATAGCGCCGGCAGCACCAGCCAGAGCAAGCTCGGCTCGCGGTAGGCCGTGCGAACGGCGCTGCTGTCCACATACAACATGAACACCAGCGCTGCGATATAGCCGCTGGCCGTGCCCATGCTGGTCACCATCGGTAGATCCACCCGGAAATAGCCCCGATTCTTGACGCGCTCGTCACTACTCAGCGCGTGCAGCTCGACGAAGCGCTTTGCAAAAGCCAAGCTCGTGAACAGGAACATCGAGAAACCGAGCAACCACGCGCTGACGCGCACGTCCGTCGCGATACCGCCGGACAGAATGCGGTGGGTGTACAGGCCTGCGAGCACCAGCACGTCGATCAGCATCAGTCGCTTCAAGTACAGCGAGTAGGACAACGTGCCCACGAAGTACAGGCCGAGCATCGCTACGAATGCCGTCGGCAAGCAAACGACTGCCAGCGAGAAGCTCAACGCCAACAGCGCGAAGAAGAGCGGAAAACCAGCGATGATCGGCAGCGCGCCGCTCGCGAAGGGTCGTTTCGACTTCGCTGGGTGCACGCGGTCGGCCTCGAGATCGAGCAGATCGTTGAACACGTAGCCCGCCGAAGCGCACAAGGAAACCGTGAACGCCGCCAACACCGCGCGCGCGAGCGTCGCAACGGAGGGCGTCGTCGGAGCCAGCAGCACGGGCAGCACGACGAGCGCGTTCTTCGCCCATTGGTGCAGACGCAGCTCCGCGACCAGCGCGCGCAGAATGCTGGGCCGACGTGACACGACGACGACAGGCGCCGTACTGCGCGCCGCGCCGAGTGCATCCGAAGACGCGCCGACGAGATAGCTGCGCGTAGCGGCCGCGAGCAACGCCGTATCGTCTGACTGACCGATGTAGTCGAAGCCGTCCGGAAATGCGGCGGTCAGCGCGGCGCTCAAAGAAGGCTCGGCCGGGACGGCGCTGCCGTCGCTCGCATATACCGCGTCGAACAGCGACACGTGCGCGGCCACCGACTCCGCCAGTGCAGTGTCGGTCGTCGTCACGAGCACGAGCTTGCGCCCAGCCGCGCGACACGACGTAAGCTCGGCCAGCAACCACGAGCGATACGGCAAGCTCGCCGGAGCCAGCTCGACGCGCCCCTTCACGCGTCGCTTCAACGACTTCGCGCCGCCCAGCAACCAAAACGGCAGCACGAGCGCGAGCCAGGGACGCTGCCGGAAGAGCAACGCCACGCGCTCCCAGGAGACGCGCGTCGTAAGCAGCGCGCCATCGAGCGCCACACACAGGGGTCGACTCAAGACATCGGGCTGACGCAGCGCTTCGCCTAGAGAGCTCTCCGTCACCATTTTGCCGAGCCCCTTCTAGCTCAGCGAGCAGAGAAACCCGAGCCCGAGTCGCTTCGAGCGGCGAATCAGCGCCGCCCGAAGCTCGACTCCAATCAGCCAGCCTCTTCTTCGGCGTGCTCCGCGCTGTCGGCACGGTCGGGGCGACCCTCGCGCTCGCCGCCAGCGCCGCGGCCTTTGTCTTCGGTATCCGGGGCACGCAGCTTGTAGCCCGAGCCACGCAGTGTCTCGAGCGGCAGTGCGTCACCGAGCTTGGCGCGCAGACGGCGGACGTGAATGTCGACCGTGCGCGGGCCGCCCTCATAGCGATTGCCCCAGACGCGCGCGAGCAAGTGTTCGCGCGAGAGCACCTTGCCACGGCGCTCGCACAGATAGGCGAGCAGCGCGAACTCCTTTGCGGTGAGCGAGATCGGTCGCCCATCCACGTAGACTTCATGGCCCGCTTTGTCGACGACGATGCCCGCCACCTTGTGCCGCTCTTCGGTTGCGAATTCACTCCGACGCCACTCGAGGGCGCGGATTCGGCCGTACAGCTCTTCAGGCACGTAAGGGTGCAAGCAAAAGTCGTCGAAACCACTCGACGGGTCGATGCGGGCGATCTGCCCGACGGTCACGGCAATTAGAGCTCCTACATTGTCGAAATACGGCTCCTTCCGCACGGCGCGTAGCGCCGCGACGGCCAAATCGGGGCGGTCTAACGCCTCGAATACCAGGGCCCGTGGACGGATTTCGAGCTCGTCGTCCTCATCACCGATGAGTTCGACGGGATCATCCCAAAGGTCGAGAGTGCGAACCGTCGCGCCGAGTTGCCTCAGCGTCGACGATGCGCCCTCCTCCCGTTCGAGCATCGGGCCGTGCCCGACGACCGCCACGAAGCTTTTCGCTCGACTAGAGGTATATTCAGGAGATTTCGGTGCCACCAACGGTTATCCGCGCAATCTTGATGGTTGGGCAGCCGACGCCGACGGGGACACTCTGGCCATCCTTGCCACAGGTCCAGATTCCATCGGAGACGGCCACGTCATTACCCAGCATGGATACATCGCGCAATGTTTCAGGACCATTGCCGATTAGATTCACGCCCTTGAGCGGCGCAGTTAGTTTTCCGTCCTCGACCAGATAACTTTCAGTCAGAGAGAAAACGAAGTCTCCGTTCGAGATGTCGACTTGGCCACCCCCGAAGGTCTTAGCATAAATGCCGCGTTTTACGCTGCGGAGCATCTCTTCTGGGTCGTGCGGCCCGGCCAGCAAAACGGTATTCGTCATGCGCGGCATGGGGGCGCAAGCGAAGCTTTCACGTCGCCCGTTGCCCGTGAAACCTACCCCGAAATGTTTGGCTGACAGCCGGTCCTGCAAGTAGCCACGAAGCACTCCGTTTTCAATCAGAACACTCTTCTTCGGCTCGACTCCCTCGTCATCGACGTTGATCGAACCGCGGCTCTGCAAGAACGTCGGATCGTCGACGACCGTGCACAGCTCGCTCGCGACGGATTTGCCGACTTGGCCGGTGTAGTTGCTGGTGCCCTTGCGATTGAAGTCCGCCTCGAGCCCATGACCAACGGCTTCATGCAGCAGAATACCGCTGTCGCCGGGCGCTAGGATGACCTCCATCTGGCCGGCGGGCGCAGGGCGTGCGTCGAGCAGGACGAGCGCCTGCTTTGCGGCGACCTCGGCGTGCCACTCCGGTGAAAAGCCGTCGAAATAACCGAGCGTCATGCGGCCACCGCCGCCGCTCCGACCCGACTCGCGGCGACCGTTTTGCTCCGCAACGGCGCGGACCCCGAAGCGCATCAGCGGTTGCACGTCGTGCACCATGCGGCCGTCGCTCGTTGCGATCAGGATCTCGCGCACCTCTTCCGCAAACGAGGCCTCGGCTTTGATGATACGCGGGTCGTAGGCCAAGACCGCCTTGCTGGCGCGCTCGAGCAGGGAGCGCTTGTCGACGCCGGGCACGTCGATCGAGGGACGATCGAGCTCGTAGCGGGACGGAAGAGCGAGCCGCTCGATGGCCAGAGGCGCGATCGTTTTTCCACCCTGAGCGATGCGCGCAGCGGTCTCGGCTGCACGCTTCATGGCCTCCCAGCTCAAATCTTCGACGTGAGCGTAGCCGGTGGCGTCTCCCTTTTGCACGCGCACGCCGAGACCCATGCTCACGCCGCGCGACGCGCTGCGCGTGATGCCCTCCTCGAAGCTGATGCCGCCGCCGGCGCGATATTCGAAGAACAGGTCGGCGTATTCCCCGCCGCGCGACAACGCGATGGTCAAGAG
>DATHOI010000760.1:0-8654 GCA_035485095.1 Polyangiaceae bacterium
GCGTAGTCGTAGATGCCGTCGAACGACAGAGCCAGGTTCGTATTGGATGGCGGAATGCTCCGCAAGAGCTTCAGCGTGCTGTCGTCCGCGGCTGGCTGGGTGCAGCTGGTGAGCGCGGCGCAAGCCAATGAAAGCGCGAACGAGGGCCGCGAATGACCAGACGAGGAGGCGGGGCGAAGCACGCGCGTACACTCTACCATCGCACGTCGCGCCGGTCGTAAACGCCGGAAGTCCGCGCTAGAGCCCGGATTGCTTGCCTAAAATGATCGTGTTTTACTGCGTCCCATTCCGGGCACCCCTTCCTCTTCGCACGTCGTTGCCACGGCCCCTCCGCACGAACCCAAAGCGTTTCGCCCGGGGCGGCCCACGCTCGGACCACGCACGCGATTCGTGCGTGGTCAAGAGCAGCCGCGTGGTGTGGTTTGGTTCGGTGTACGCTCGTTTTGGGGGCATTTACGACATTTTCTCGCTGCAGCGATTGCTACAGAAGATGTCGATTCCCGCGATTGGATGACCGCGGATGAGCCGTTGCAACTCAACACGCGCATCGCGGAGCTACTCGGCGCAGCGAGCGGCGCGCAGACGTTGGTCGAGGCGCTCGACCGCGACCTGTGGCTCGATTTCGTGGCTGATACGGGCGATGACGTGGCCGTCAGCCGCGCCGTGGCACGCCTGATTTTCGCTGATTACGAGCTGCCTGACCCGCTCGTGGACGGCGCTTTCTTGCGCGCTCCGCGCGGTGAGATCCTGCTCTTTGGCGGTGATACGGCTTACCCAGTCGCGACCGCGCAGGAGATCACCAATCGCGTAGTGGTGCCCTTCAATCAAGTGCTCGAGACACTGCCCCTGGACCGGCCGCGCGTGCTGCTCGGGATTCCGGGCAACCACGATTGGTACGACGGGCTGGACGGCTTCGCGCGGATGTTCCGCCGCTATGACGACGACGAGAACACGGCTCGACCGAGCGTGGTCGGGATCTCGCAGCGCATGCTGGAACGCTACGCGGAGTGGGCGACGCAGTTCGTGCGTGGGGGCAAGATCGAAAAACCAAAGGCACTCGCGCTCCGCGGCTACACCCCGGTGCAAGGCGCGAGCTATTTCGCCTTGCCGGTGACGCCGCGCCTTCACCTGTTTGCCGTCGATCGACAACTGCGCAGTCTGGACATTCGGCAGTGCCGCTTCTTCGAGTCCTGGTACAGGCAACACCCGGACGTGAGTCCATGGGTGATGCTGCCCGATCCGTTGTTCGCGTTTGGTCGGCCCAGCAAGACAGGCGTGGCCATGATTGAGGCACTCGGGCTGGATCTGGAGACCAAGCCGCATTTTTTGCTGTCTGGGGACGTGCACCACTACGAGCGCTTGCAGCACGGTGCGGCGCTGCACGTGACCGCTGGCGGCGGTGGGGCGTTCCTACACCCCGCGCCGCTCGATCGTCGCGACCGGCTCGAGGCCGAGGTGGAGTGGCCCAATGTCAAGCAGAGCCGCGCGTTGCTTTGGCAAGTGCCGTGGAAGGTGATGCGTGGCAACTCCGGATTTTTGCCGCACATCGTGCTCGCCGCGTTGTTCTTGCCGGCGATGGATTTCGGCATGCACAACTATCAGAGATTCGGTTTCATTCTCTCGGCGCCCGGGCTGATCACCGTGCTCACGACGTGTATCTATTCACTGATCGGCGGTGTACGCAGGGGCGGCGCGGCCGTGCTTGCACTCGCGTTCGGCGCCGGTTTGGCAACCGCGCTGATTCCCCCGTTTGCGTCGTTCGGGCTGACCTGGCTGGCGCGCAGCGCGCATTTGACCCCGTCGGTGTGGCTGATCGCGGGTATCACCTTCGCCGTGGCAGTATTCTACGGCGCGTTCGTGTTCGGTGCGTTTCTGGCGCTACTCACCTTCATGGGCTTGGAGCAGACTCAGGCGTTCACCGCGCTCGACCACCCCGGGTTCAAGCACTTCCTACGTTTGCGAGTGCGGCGGGATGGTAGTGCCGTCGACCTCTGGTGCATCGGGCTGATCGATCCGCTCGCAGATGGAGCGCAGCCAGAGCTCATCGACACGGCGACGTTCGAGCTTGGCCCGCGGCAAAAGCCCTGAGTGGCCGTGTCTGCGAGCCGCGCGAGCTGCCGCCGCGTCGGCCGGGACAAGGCGCCGCTTGTGGTGTAATTAGTGTTGCGTGGCAGGGCTCGACGAGACCGGACTAGTGAGTTTCCTCGAGGCAGTGTACGCGCTCGAGCTCGACGACCGCAGTTGGCTGGAGAAAGTGCTCTGGGCGCTGTCGGGCTTGTTCGGCGCGGAGCCGCACTACGTCGGCTTTTTCTACGATGCCTCCGATGTCGACGACTTCAAGCTGTGGAATGTGTGCATTCCGAGCGCTCCGCCAGAGCTTGCGGAAACCTTCGGCATTTTCCAGGGTTTGGTTCGAAACCGCGCCTTCGTGAGCACGACATTTCGCAGCCTGCACGTCGGTAGTGCGCGGCGCACGGGCATGCCCTACATGGCGCCCGTGCTGGACGCCCGTGAGCGTTCGGGTTGGGGCGACATCTTCAATATCAACGGCATGGATCCTTCGGGCGTGGGCTGCAACGTGACGGTCGGCACGCGCTTGCGCGAGTTCACGGCGACGCCTACGGACCTGACCGTCTACAAGCGGCTCGCGAATCACTTGGCAGCCGCGTTTCGCGTGCGCAGAAACCTCGGCGTGTCGGAGGTGGGCGGGGCGGTCGATCGCAAGCCGGACTCTGGCTTGGAAGGGGCAGAGGCGATCCTCGACGCGAACGGCCGCTTCGTGCACGCGGTGGGACCTGCCACCAGCAAGACCGCGCAGGAGCGCATTCGCAATGCGGCGACCTCGATCGACGCGCTGCGTCTGAACAGCGCGCGCACCGCGGGACGAAACGCGCTCGAGCAATGGCACCCGCTCACGAGCGCGCGTTGGACATTGGTGGACAGCTTCGAGGAAAATGGCCGTCGCTACGTGGTGGCGCGTGAGAACCAAGCACACGTAGAGGGCTTTTCGGCGCTCACGGATCGCGAACGACAGATCGTGCTGCACGCGGCGCTCGGCTTCACGAACAAGCAAATTGCTTATGCGTTGGGCATTTCCGACACGACAGTTCGCGTATTGATGGCTCGCGCGGCCAATCGAATGGGGGTGCGCACGCGCCGTGAATTGCTCGAGCACCCGGCGCTCCGCGACATAGCTCGGGACACGAGCCGCCGCAGTTCCTGAAGGCAGGTGAGCGTGGCCGGTCGGCCGTGATGCGGCCACTTCGCTCGTGGTACACTGGCGGCCATGGAGATGCCGAAGCCCGGGCCTGAGCACGCGCGACTCTTGGCGTTCGTCGGTGAGTGGGAAGGAGACGAGCAGCTCGCGCCATCGGCGTGGGGCCCAGGCGGTGTGGCGTTCGGGCGAATGAGCTTTCGGGGCGACCTCGACGGTTTCGCGGTGATTCAGGACTACATCGAGCAGAAGGACAGCCACATCACCTTTCGCGGGCACGGCGTGTTCACGGTTGACCCTGAGACCAAGGACATTCTTTGGTACTGGTTCGACTCGTTCGGATTTCCACCGGATGAACCGGCGCGCGGTCGCTTCGAGGGCAACGTGCTGACCATGACCCGCGTTTCGGCGCGCGGCGCCGCCCGCTACGTGTATCGAATTAGCGCGGACTCCTGCGAATTCTCGATCGAGAACAAATTGCCGAATGACCCGGAATTCATGCCGTTCATGAGCGGGAAATACTCGCGCAAGGACTGACGTGCCTGGCACTTCGCGAGCGGCGCCAGTGCTGCCTCAGCGGCGTGAGGCAAGTAGCGATCTGCCTCACTTTCGCCGCGCAGCCTAAACTCGCGCAGCTTCAGTAGCCGCGTTGCTCTTCGTGCTCTTCGTGCCGCTCTTCGCGGTGTTCCTCGCGGCGTTCTGCGCGCGCCTCGTGCGGGGTCTCGGGGCGCACTTCAGCAGTGCAACCCGTGAAGGCCATGATTGCGTACACGGAAATGATCAAATGGATTGGACGAAGCATGTGTTCCAGCACTGCAAGTCCGATGCCATGAGGTTCCACCCTCATTCTCGGTTCAGATCATCACGAGAGCGAGAGCGCCAATCGGCGCGAACTGAAATTCGATGCTTGTCAGTGGTGGACGGGCGCGCTCTGTCGCGGTCGTGTCGGCGTTGGGTTCGCGGGTGTCGGCCGCGGCGGCGTCGGTGTGGCGGTGGAGTGCGTCGTTGCCGAGGCGGTCGGCGCTGGCAACGCACTCGACTGCAGATCGTCGTCGTCGTCCCACACCATGCCTACGGGGTCGGTCGTGTCTTCTGCTGAGCGCATGGCTTGGAAGGCGCCCTTGGGCAGTAAAGAGGGCTTTCTGAGCTCGCCTCCGTCCTTTAGCGCGACCCAAGTGGAGGGCTGCTTCTTTCGGCTTTGGGCGTACAGCACGAGCACCCGTGGGCGGCTGCGCGGACTCGCCCATAGGTCGAAGGCAAAGGCCTCGTCATGTTTGTAAAATGTCTCCAGGGCCTCGCGCGCATCGTCCAACGCTTTGCCTTCGACCTTGCCGTCCCCGTCCACGCCGCGCTCTTTGACCAGGTCGCGCCATGCCACTTCGACCGCGTTGAAGAGCGCCTTGTGCGCGTCTTTCTTGGCGGCCGCCGTTCTGAGGCGCACCCGCTGCTTGGTCAGATAGGAGACGATGGGATCGCGGTGGCTGAGCACGCGCGTCAAGGCAAAGCTGGTCGACAATACGCCGACTAGCAGCATCGCGAGCAAGCGCCGACGCCGAAAGCTGTTGTGGTACCAGACCACCGTCGTGGCGATCGGCATCAAAAGAGACAGCACGATCAGCGTCTCGACGCCGAGCGAGATGAACACGGCCGGGAGAAAGTCGCTGAAGCCGAGCTGCGGCGACCAATCCCTGAAGAATTGCCAGACCAACCCGCCGAGCAGCACCAAGAAGCTGTACAACGTGTAGCCGCGAAACATCAGAAACTCTTCGCGCGCTTCGCGGTTGAAGAGCCAATATGGAAAGAGCAGCGGGTAAGCCAGGTAATAGGCGAACGCGCGCGGCCGCCGTTCTCTATAGTAGCTCTCGAATTCGAGCGCTTCCTTGAGCAGGTAACCGAGTGGGCGAAAGCGTGACGCAAACCGGCGCGGCGCCTCACCGAGGATGAACACCGACAGCGCGATGCCAACGTCGATCAGCGCGCCGCGCACTGGAAACAGCTCGGCGGCGAGCACGATTGCAAACGGCGCGATCGCGAAGAAGGCCAGTCGCGCGATGAAATCGGCCAGCGAGAGCGGGGAAGTGAGTAGTGTCGAAGCGGGTTTGTGACTTGACGCCATGCCGAGGTGTTGGCCGGGGGGCCGGTCCTTGAGCTCGCGCACTTTAGTGCAAACGAGAAAAGAAAACAGCGGCTCCTCGGTCGAGCACGGCTCCGGCGCAAGCGGCGCTGGCTCACTCGGCTTCGCCCGCGCTGGCGCACGGCGCTTGGGGCCCGTCTCGCCCGACTCGCTGCGAGCGCGGGTGTCGTTGCTGTGGGCTGCGACAGCGAGCTCTTTGGTTGCTGAGAGCGATCCGTGGCCGCATCGATAGGAACGGCTGCCAGGCGCGTCCCGCGTTGGGTCTCGACTCGAGTGTCCGGGAGCGTCTCAGGCAGATACCTCAAATCGGTTACCCCTTTAACTTTCCTTCTCTCGAACTGACACACGCGACTGAAGTTCGCGAAACGCGCGGCCGTTGAAACTCACGCACTCTCGATTGAAACTCACGCGCGCTCAACGCGAGACGGACTGGCAGAAGACGTGAGTGAGTGCGTGTGTGCGGCTTGCGCGCCAAACGCGAAACGAGGCCAATACCAATCAACACGATCAAGTTGTCTTACGTGACAAGTGCCCCTAAAGGCTGCTATCCTTAGGGGTTATGTGGTGGGCAATTTCCCGTTCGGGGGAATTGCCATCGTGAAATCACCTGAACGAGGCATGAAATGGACCTTCAAGTCGCCCGGCCCATCAGCGTCGAGTCGCTGCGATTGCGACTCACGAGCGCGGCGGAGCTCGAGCTCGCCGGCTCACTGGCCACGCCGACCGCACAGCGCGAGCTGAGCGAGATTCTGACGGCACTGCATACGCGTATCGTCGAGCAGCGGATCCCGCTCTTCACTGTCGATGTGCGCAGCCTCAACTTCGTGAACTCATCGGCGATCCGCGTGTTCGTCGACTGGATCGCGCGCGCCGAGTCGTCGGCCTACAAGCTCACGTTCATCACCGAGCGCGGAATCACGTGGCACCGTCTGAGCTTTTCGGTGCTGCGCTCGCTCGCGCCGTCGACCGTCGAGGTGATCGAGAAAAATAGCGCGGGCGTTGGGGGGCAAGCATCATGACTGAACAGCGCCCGACTCGGCCTCCTGAACGCTCGCTCAAGTTGCTCCACGGTGGCAAAGCCGTGGAGGACGCGCGCCGGATGGCCGAGCTCGCGGTGACTTGTTGCGACACCGAGTGCCGCCAAGCCGCCTCGATGGCGGCTTGGGAGCTGGCAGAGAATTTGCTCAAGTACGGCGCTTCGGACCCAACCAAGAGCGCTGGCACCATCGCAATCAGCGTGGACAAGAATCTGGTTCGCGTGCGCACGACCAACACCGTGCATTCCCCCAATGACGCGCGTCGGGTTCAAGAGACAGTGTCTAAGATTTCCAGCTCGCCGAGCGCTCGCGACTTGTACCGAGAACGGTTGCTCGAATTGTTTGGGGATCCGGCGCAGCATCGCGCGCAGCTCGGCTTGTTGCGTATCGCTTTCGAAGGCAGCTTCAAGCTGTCGTGTTCTTTCGAACCACCGCTTTTGGAGATCGTCGCCGAGCGTTCGTGCGCGGGCCAATGACATTGTCTCGCGGACGCGCGCTGGCTGCGAGCGCGTTGCTCGCCAGCCTGCTGGGTTGCACCGACGCTTCCAAGCCCGCGCCCCGCGAGACCGCCCCGGAACGAGCTCAGGAAACGCTGGGCCGCGAACCGCTGCTCGTGTTGCCAGAGCTGCCTGTTTTGGACGCGCGCGTCGTCGCGCTCGGAGCCAAGCTGTTTCATGAGCCGCGGTTGTCGTCGGATGGCAAGGTCGCCTGCTCCTCGTGCCATGACTTGGCAAACGGCGGAGCCGACGGCAAGCGCAGCTCGGTCGGCGTGCGCGGCCGCGTCGGCGCGATCAACGCGCTGAGCGTATACAACTCCAGCCTGAATTTCGTGCTGTTCTGGGATGGTCGCGCGGCGACTTTGGAAGAACAAGTCGACGGCCCGCTCACCAATCCCTTGGAGATGGACGCGAAGTGGCCGGACGTGGTCGGCAAGCTCAAGAGCGACGCTGCGTATCAGTCCGCGTTCGCTGCGGCCTTCACGGACGGAGTCACTCAAGACAACGTGCGCACCGCGATCGCGACGTTCGAGCGCACGCTGCTCACTCCGAATTCGCCCTTCGATCGTTGGCTGGGTGGCGACGCGACGGCGCTCACAGCAGCTCAAAAAGCCGGCTATGAGCTATTCAAAGGCGTGGGTTGTGTGGCGTGTCATCAAGGCCGCAACGTCGGCGGCAACATGTTCCAGCGCTTTGGCGTGATGGGCGACTATTTCGGCGACCGCGGCCACGTCACGGAGGCCGACAACGGTCGTTTCAACGTCACTCATCTGGAGTCGGACCGTTTCGTGTTTCGCGTGCCGTCCTTGCGGAACGTGGCGCGGACGGCGCCGTATTTTCACGACGGCTCCGCGCCGACGCTACCGGACGCCGTGCAGGTCATGGCCAAGTATCAGCTCGGTCGCAAGCTGAGTGACGATCAAATCGCTGCAATCGTGGCTTTTCTCGGCTCGCTGTCGGGCGTCGTGCCCGCGAGTGTGCAGAGCGACGCCGGTTGAAACGAGAAGCCATGTCCGCCCTCCGCCAATTCGCGCTGATCCTCGGCTTCATCGTGCTCTCGTTGGTGATTTCCGGTGTGCTCTATTCACGCTCTCGCTCCGCAGACTTCGATCGCCACGCTCGAGCGCTCGAGGCGATCGGCAACGTGCGCCACCTGAACGAGCTACTCTCGGAGCGGGTGCTCGCGGCGCGTTTCGGCTTGCTCAACGAGTACGATCCCATCACTCAAACCGAGCTCCACTTGGCGACCGGGGTCACTGAGCTTCACGGGCGCTTGGCCAACGTGGTGTCGACCAGCGGCGCGCTGGAGCAAGCGCTCCGCGAGCTCGACGCCTCCGCTGAGCGCCAACGTGCGGGCGTCGAGCAGTTCAAACGTGAGAATTCCGTGCTCAAGAATTCTCTCTACTATCTGCCGACAGCAGCTCGCGAACTAGCGGCTAAGAGCGACGCCCTGGGCGCCCCGCTCAATCAATTGGTAGAGGCCGCGTTGGTCTACAACCTGGTCGGCGATCAGACGGCGCAGACGGCCTACTCTGACGTTTTGGCCAGCATTACGGCGCAAAAGTTGGATGTCTCTGCGGCAGACCGCTCGGAGTTCGGCATGCTTCTGGCTCACGCGCGTGTGATCGCCGGACGTCAGCCGATCGTCGACCGCGCCGTGAAGCAGGTCGTCGACAGCGACGTGAGCCTGCAGATCTCTGCTGCAGAGCGCATCTACTATCAGCGTTTCGGCGAGATCGTCGCGAGCTCCAACTGGTACAGGAAGGTGTTGT
>DATHOI010000761.1:0-5348 GCA_035485095.1 Polyangiaceae bacterium
CGTGTATTGCCGAACGGTGTGGGCGCCAAAAACGAGGCCGGCCTCGCTTTCTACGACAAACTCGTCGACGCGTTGCTGGAGGCCAACGTCGAGCCGTACGTCACGCTCTTTCATTGGGACTACCCGCTCGCGCTCTATCACCGCGGCAGCTGGCTCAATCGAGATTCATCCGATTGGTTCGCGGAATACACGGCGCTGATCGTCGATCGTCTGTCGGATCGGGTGAAGAATTGGATGACTTTCAATGAGCCGTCCGTGTTCATCGGCACGGGTTATCAGGCGGGTTACCACGCGCCAGGTGACAAATTGCGCTTCGCGGAGGTCACGCGCGCGTCGCACAACGTGCTGCTCTCTCACGGCAAAGCGGTGCAAGCCATCCGCGCCCACACGAAGCAGCCGTGCCGCGTGGGCTATGCGCCGGCCACTTCGGTGCGCATTCCACACACGGACACGGAGGCGGACATCGCCGCCGCCAAGCACGCCATGTTCGACTCGTTCGAACGCAGCGTATGGCTCAACGGTCTGTGGATCGATCCGGTTTTCTTCGGCAAATACCCGGATGGCTTGCTCGCCGCCTACGGCGATGAAGGCCCGGAGATTCAAGCCGGAGATCTCGCGACGATCTGCCAACCGCTGGACTTTTTCGGGACCAATATTTACACCTGCGAACGAGTGCGGGCCAGAGCCGACGGCAAGCCGGGCTCGGAGGTCGTGCCTTATCCGCCCGGCTATCCGATCACGGGCATCAACTGGCCGGTTGCGCCGGACGCGCTCTATTGGGGCGCGCGCTTCTTCTTCGAACGCTACAAGAAACCGATCTACATCACTGAAAACGGCCTTTCCATGCGTGATTGGGTCGCGGTGGACGGCAAAGTGCACGACCCGCAGCGGATCGATTTTTTGACGCGCTATCTCTCGGCTCTGCGCCGCGCCAGTGAGCACGGCGCCAACGTCGCGGGCTACTTTCAATGGTCGGTCATGGACAACTTCGAATGGGCCGAGGGCTACCGCGAGCGCTTCGGCTTGATTCACGTCGACTACCAGACTCAAAAGCGCACCCTGAAGGATTCGGCTCACTTCTACGCCGAGGTGATCCGCGCGAACGGCGCCAACCTCCCGGAGCTGCCCTTGACGGTGATGTAGGCCGAGCGCGCTTCGAGCGCCCTGAGCGGCCCTGGCGTGGGCGTTGCAATGTGCGGCGAGTATGTCCCTTCGGCGTATCGTCGTTTTGCTCGTGGTCGTGCTCGGCGTCAGTCTCGGTCAATGGCTTGCAGCTCGGCCGTATCGTCGACCGCTGTCTGCCGCGGTCGCTCGACCGACGCCGAGCACACCGCTGCGTGCTCCACTGCCGCTGCCCGCGCCGAGTGCCGCGCCGACTCCGGCGAGCGTCAACGTGAGCGCAGCCACGCCCGCGCCGTCGGCAGTCGCAGTCAGCACGCCACCCTTTGAATACACTGACAATTTCCTGCTGGCGGGTCTGGATCGCCGACCCGGCGGCGGAGGCCCCGCGCTGTCCGATACGATCTTAGTCGCTGTCTTCGACGAGCCCAGCGGCGCGCTGGGCCTGATCAGTGTGCCACGCGATTTGTGGGTGGAGATCCCCGGCCACGGTGAAGACCGCATCAACACCGTGATGAACGTCGCGCGGCGCTCGGGTGAGGACCCTCTCGGGCTTTTGGGGCGTGTCGTGGAAAACACACTCGGGTTGCCAATCGCACACGCGTTGGCCATCGACTTAGGCGTCTTCGAGCGCGCGGTAGACGCGCTCGGCGGTGTCACGGTGGACGTGCCATGCCCGATCATCGATCGCTTCATCGACCCGCGTGAACCGAGCGGTTATCGCAAATTGGATCTGCCCGCAGGCAGCGTGCGTTTGGACGGCGTGACGGCGGCCATGTACGCGCGCTCGCGCCACGGCCGCTCCGACTTTAGCCGCGCTCGGCGGCAACAGGCAATCTTGGTCGGCATGCGCCACGAGCTCGCCGCGCACGCTATGTTCTTGCGCTTGCCGAAATTGTTCACGGAGCTCGAGGACTCGATCGAGACCGACCTGCGCCGCGTCGACGTGCTCGCGTTGGCTGAGCGCGTGCTGCGTGTCGATGCGAAGCACTTGCACGGCGTCGTGCTTGGCGCCGAACAGACCTCGGCGTTTCAGACGGCCGATGGCAAGGCCGTGCTGCGCCCGAATCATGCGGCGATCGACGCGGCATTGAGCAAACTCTTTTCCGCTCCACCGCCCGGACAACCGCAAGCAGGGTCGGTTTGCCCCCAGGCTGACATCGCGCTCAGCTCGGGCTGAGACCTATACTCCGCGCGCTTTGGACAACCTGACGCATTCACTGGTGGGGCTCTTGGCTGCGGAGGCGGTCGTTCGTTTGCGCGAGCGCCACGGCCCGCTCCGAGCTGGCACGCAAAGCGCGATCTACGTGCTCTCGGTCGTGGGCAACAACCTGCCAGATCTCGATTTCAGCTACTCCCGCATCAGTGGCAAGACCTTCGGGTACCTCTTGCAGCATCGTGGTTACACGCACACGCTGCCGGCTGCAGTGCTGTTTGCCCTGCTGCTGATCGCTGGCGCGTTTGCCTGGGCGAAGCGCCGGCGCGAAGCCTTCGGGCGGGCTGACGGCTTGCTCCTGTGCGCAGTCGCGCTAGCGAGCCCGCTGCTTCACATCGCCATGGACTACGCCAACAACTACGGCGTGCACCCGTTTTGGCCATTTTACGACGGCTGGTTCTACGGCGATTCTTTCTTCATCCTCGAACCGTCGTTTTGGCTCGTGATCATCGCGCCGCTGGCCTTCTCTTTGCGCTCGACCGCGATTCGCGTAGCACTTTGGGTTCTCTTGGCGGCGGCCGTGGCTGCGCTCTGGTATCGGCCGTTCGTGCCCCTCGGTCACGCGCTCGTTTTGTCTGCGCTGTCGCTGGTTTTGCTGCACGTCGCTAGAAAAATAAGTCCACTGTCGAGAGTGCTATTGTCGCTGGGAAGCTTCCTGCTCTTGGTTTTCGGGTTCGTCGCGGGCTCACGTGTCGCCAAGGGCATCGTGGCGGACCAGGCTCGGATCGCGTTTCCAAATGCCCGAACGCTCGACATCGTCGCGACACCGATGCCAAGTAACCCCTTTTGTTGGAGCGTGATCTTGGTCGAGCAAGAGGCGGACCAATACTTGGTGCGGCTCGGCCACGCAGCAACCTTCCCCGCGTGGCTGGATGTCGAGGCGTGCCCCTTCGACCGCGGAGCCAACCCGACCACGCCCTTCGTGCCATTGGACGTGCGTGGCGGAAACCGCCTGCGTTTGACCGATGAGTACCGCGCGCCCACGGTCGAGCTGAACGAATTGGCGCGCGAGCGCTGTGAAGCTCGCGCGCTGCTCCGGTTCGCGCGGGTGCCCTACTTCACCAAGCGCGCACGAGACCGGACTCGCGTGATTGGCGACGTGCGTTACGACCGAAATCCTGGCCTCGACTTTTCGGACTTTCGGCTCTCGCCGGCACAAGGAGAATGTCCTCCGCACGTCCCGCCGTGGCTTCCACCGCGCTCGGATCTGGTCGCGCAGTAACTCGCGGATGCTCTAATTTGCCGGCTATTCGAGCTTAGGGAGGGAGCCCGGGCGCGATTCCTTGAAACGGATTCGGTGTCTTCGCTTAGAATCAGCAGCAGATGTCCGATGATGCGACACGGGCTGAGGCGGGGGTTTCCGCTGCGTCCGCCGACGAAATCCTGAAATTCGTGCTGGAACGCGCACCGGTGCGCGTGTTCGAGGTGAACGCTGATGGCGTGTTCATCATGAACGAGGGCATCAACCCGCCAGGCGGGTCGCCGCCGGCCTCCTTGGTCGGGGTCAGTGCGCTCAAGGCGTATGCGGGCTTTCCCGAGGGGTTGGCCGCGCTTCAGCAGGCGCTCGCTGGCACGTCGAGCGAGGTCCGGTATGCGCGCGACGGCCGAACCTACGACCTGATGCTGAGCCCGCGCCGCAACGAGCGCGGTGAGGTGGTGAGCGTGCTGGGCATGGCTCAGGTCGTCACCGAGCGCGTGCGCGCCGAACAAGAAGCGCGCCGGAGCGAGGAGCGCTTCTTGCGTGTGTTCGAGTCCAACTTGATAGGGCTCACCTTTTTTCGCTTCACCGGTGAGATCATCGACGCGAACGACTCGGCGCTGAGCACGCTCGGTTACACGCGTGCAGACTTGGAGGCCGGTCTTCTGAATTGGCGAACCGCGACCGTCCCGGGCTTCGAGCACGCCGACGACCTCGCGCTGAGCGAGATCGCGTCGACCGGCGTGTGCACGCCGTACGAGAAAGAATTCTATCGCAAAGATGGCAGTCGCCTGCCCGTGCTCTTGGGTGGCGCCACGTTGAGCGAAAGCGGCGGCACCGGCGTCGCGTTCATGCTCGACTTGAGCGAGCGGAAGCAGAGTCAAGAGGAGCGCGAGCGCTTACAAGCGCAGCTGCTACAGGTGCAGAAGCTGGAGAGCTTGGGTGTGCTCGCCGGCGGTATCGCCCATGATTTCAACAATCTGCTGACTGCCATCTTGGGTAGCGCCTCGGCCGCCATGCTCACTTTGCCCAATGAAAGTCCAGCGCGCCCTGACTTGGACAACGTCGTTTTGGCCTCGCGCCGCGCGGCCAACCTCACCCGGCAGCTTTTGGCCTATTCGGGCAAAGGGCACTTCGAGGTTCGCCCGATCGATCTCTCGGTTCACGTGCGCGAGCTCGCGACGTTGCTCGAAACCACGATCTCGAAGAAGGTGCAGCTCCGGTTGGAGCTCACGCAAGACATGCCACCGGTGTCCGCTGACATCGCTCAAGTGCAACAGATCGTGATGAACCTGGTGATCAACGGCGCCGAGGCGATCGGCGATCAGCGCGGCACCGTGCTCGTGACGACGGGGCTCCAGAACATCGACGAGTTCTACGTGCAGAGCCTGTTCTCGAGCGAGGGCATCGCGCCCGGCGACTACGTGTACCTGGAAGTGCACGACACCGGTTGCGGTATGGATGAAGCCACGAAGATGCGCATCTTCGATCCCTTCTTCACGACCAAGTTCACGGGTCGCGGGCTAGGCCTGGCCGCGGTGATGGGCATCGTGCGCGGGCACAAGGGCGCCATCAAGGTGTATTCTAGCCCGGGCAAGGGCACGACGTTCAAGGTCTTCTTTCCAGCCGCGGAGGGCACCGCAGCGCGCCCCGCGCCGGAGGTCATGTCGTTTCGCGGTGAAGGCGTGGCCCTCGTGGTCGATGACGATCAGGGCGTTCGTGAAGCAGCGAGTCGGCTACTCGAATTCTTTGGCTTCAGCGTCTTGCAGGCCGTCGATGGGCGCCACGGTACGGAGGTTTTCCGCCAGCACGAAA
>DATHOI010000762.1:0-3818 GCA_035485095.1 Polyangiaceae bacterium
TGAAATACCGTCGTTACGGGTTGCCACTCGGTGAGCTGGTCGCTGAAGGCAACTTTGGCGTCGTGCATGCGTTGCAGAAATTCGACACGAGCCGAGGCACGCGCTTCGTAACGTATGCCGCGTATTGGATCCGAGCCTACATCCTGAACCACATCATTCGCTCGTGGAGCTTGGTCGGCGTCGGCTCGGGCGCGCTGCGCTCCAAGATGTTCTTCAAGCTGCGTCGCGAACGCGTTCGGATAACGAATCTCGTCGGCGAGGGCGACCACGCGGACGAGTTGCTCGCGAAAGCGTTGGACGTGCCCAAGGCGAAGGTCACCGCGATGGTGCGTCGTTTGGAAGCGCGCGACGTATCGCTCGACGCAAAGGTCTATGATGATTCGGCGACCACGCTCTCCGACACGCTGACCGCGAACGATCCCAATCAAGAGGACGGCCTGGTCGGTTCCGAGGTTGGCGGCTACGTTCGCGAGGCCGTGCAGACGGCGCTCACCGGCCTTGACAAGCGCGAGCGCTACATCGTCGAAAACCGGCTGATGGCAGACAACGAGGACGAAATGTCGCTCGCGGAAATCGGTCGTCGCCTCGGCGTTTCTCGCGAACGAGCCCGGCAGCTCGAGGCGCGCGCCAAGAAGAAGCTGAAGAGCCGCATCACCGAGCTATCGCGCGGCAACGGCTGGCTGGATATCCACGACGCCGCGTAACGTCTAAAACGTCCTCACACTTTCCTCTGGGCTCGACTAAGCTCCGCGATGTCGCAGCATCTCAGGCGATCGCGCGGCGCTCTCACGAGCCCCGCGAGGAAAGTCCGGGCTCCGCAGGGCAGGATGCCGGGTAACGCCCGGTGAGGGAAACCTCGAGGAAAGTGCCACAGAAAAGTAGACCGCCCGAGCCGCCTTGGCGCCTCGGGTAAGGGTGAAACGGTGGGGTAAGAGCCCACCGCGCAATCGGTAACGGTTGCGGCACGGCAAACCCCATCCGGAGCAAGGCCACGTAGAGGGGCGTTCGAGGGTTGTCCGCCCGAGTCCCTGGGTAGGCCGCACGAGGCGCTCGGTAACGAGCGTCCCAGAGGAATGACCGCCGGCACGCCGAAGGCAACGACGGCGCGCAACAGAACCCGGCTTACGAGAAGCTGTGACCACACCCGACGAGCTCGCTCGCCGGGTGTGTTTTTTTTATGGTCACGAAACGGGGGCGAGCAGCGGCTCAGCCTTCGGCGTCGCGCTCGGAAATCCGGAGCATCACTGGGCGGCAAACACGAACGGCACGTTGACCGTCGTGGTGTCGCCAGACGGTGGGAACTGCCAACCGCGCACGCGACTCGAGATGCACTGCGCGAGCCCGCGGTAGCCTCGTGGGTCGCCGCCGACGGCCGCATTCTGCACGCTCCCGCTCGGAAGGACCGTAATAGCGACACTGACGCGCGCCGTCGTCGGCGCGTCTTTGTCGCGCGTGTCGAGAGCTGGCTGCCAGCAGGCACGCTTGACGCTGCCGGTGTAGCGCGCAACCGTGCTCTGGATCTGACCGCTGTCGAGCTGCCCCGTGCCGACGGATGCGCCAGACGGACCGCTCGTATCTGGACCGCGACTTGGCCCGAGACCGCCGAGGCCGCTCAGGCCCTTGAGCCCCGCGATCCCCTTGTCCGCCTCCGCTGACGCGCCGGGTTTCGCGGTGCCACCGACATGCTTGGAACCGTTCTTGTTGTCCGCGCCGACCGTGGCTTCGTCAAGCGACGTCACTTTGTCGCCGGCGGCCGCTGCGCTTGCGGCGCCCGGCACCACGCGATCGACGTATTTGATGATCTCGGTCGGCTTCTGCTGCTTGTTGAAGAGCACGAAGCCGATCGTGAGCCCGAACAGCAGCGCGATAGCGACGGCAATCCAAGCGGCAGGCGATGACCCGCTGCGCTTGCGAATGCCAGCGGCTTCGAGATCATCGGTGACGACAGCGGTACCGGTGACGCCTGCCGTCGCGCCCATCGCGAAAGGATCTGGAGTCCTCGAGCCCGCAGCACCTGGCGTGGCGAAAGGATCCGACACGGCCGAAGCGATCGCCGGTCCCGCGACCGCGACAGACGGCGTAAACGGTGTGAGCGAGGCCCGCGCGCTGGACACGCTCTCGTCCACAATCGCGACGAGCTCGGGGAAGGTCTTGAGCGGGCGCCAGTCCTCGAACCCATCGCGCCAGACCAGTGATTCCCGCGTCACCGAACCCGATGCGGCCTTCGAGCGCAACTCACTCAGACGGATCGGTCCGACGGGCACACCGTTGATGCCAACGAACCACTCGTCCGCGGGCATGCTGAGCGCGTCAACCGGCGGCGCCTCACTCGCACCGCCCACCGCCAGCGAAAATGCGCCCGCGAGCGCGCTCGCATCTGCGATGCGCGTGGACTCATCGTCGTCCCCAAAATCCGCGAGGGCGTTCGCGACGGCTGCACCGGTCGCCGCTGGCTTGGTCGGCGCGACGCGTGGCAACGGCGCCGACGTGCCGCCTTGAATGGTCCTTTTGTCGCTCTTCAACGCGGCAGACACCGGCGCGGGTGCCGGCGCCGGCACCGCGGGTTTCACTGCCGAAGATCTCGCGGGCGGCGGCGCTTTCGGCGCGGGCAGTGGTCCCTTAGCGACGGGCACCGCCGCAGGTTTAGCCACAGAGGGGCGCGTCGGAGAAATGGCCGGCTTCTTCGGCTCGGGCTTCGTTTCGACTTTCGGCGCGACTTTCGGCTCGAGACTGGACGCCACCTTCGGCTGGCTCTTGGCTTCCACCTTCGGCGCGACCGGAGGCGGCGCGGGCGCTGCGAGCGCCGCCGAAGCATCGCTCGCAGCGTCGATCGCGGACGGTGGTTCGCTGCCCAGCAACGCATCACCAACGCCAGCGATGCTCGACACTTGGATGACGTGCCCGCACTTGCGGCACTTCATGCGAACAGAGCGACCCGCGACCTTCTCGTCGGCGATCTGATATTTCGCTTTACAGCTGGGGCAGAGGAACTTCATTCAGCTGAGCGCCACGTCAAACGAACGTCCGAAGTTTCGGGAGAATAACCCGAGCAATGCCCGAGCGCGAAAGCTCTTTCACAGGAGATTCAACAAGTGTTCTTTGATCGAAGCCCGGGTCGGGTCGTCGGGAGCGAGGGTCAGTGCCCGCTCCCAAGTTTCGACTGCTTTGTTTCGGAATCCGGCCTTTTGGTACAGGATCGCCAGGTTCTTTACAGCGGCAAAATGCTGCGAGTTGATTTTAACCGCCGTTTCTAGCTCACTTATGGCGTCATAGACCTGCCCCTTCTTGCCGTACAACAGGCCGAGGTGGAAGTGTAGGCGGTAGGCCAGTGGGTCGATCCCGACGCCGCGGCTCAAGTGCTGGATTGCTTCGTCCAGCCGACCGGCTTTGTAGGCTGCCACGCCCGCGTTCAAGGCTTCCTCCGCCTCACCGGTCACGTCTGGGCGCTCCGCCCCACTTTGCCCTGGGCTCAAGCAAGATTCGACCGCGCTGACCACCTCGGCGATGCGAAATGGCTTCTCGATGAAGTGATCCACGCCGCACGTTTGCTTCAAGTCCTCGGCGTAGCGCCAGCCGCGGTACACGGCGCTGACCATGATGATCGGAATGTGCCCGTAGCGCTGGCTCCCTTTGATGCGACGCGCAATCTCGAAGCCGTGCACTTCCGGCAGCATCGCGTCGAGAACGATCAAGTCGGGCGCGTGCTCCTTCACCATGCGCAGCGCCTGGTGACCACGTTCCGCTTCGAGCACGCGATACCCTTTGTGCGCGAGCAGGCGGCTAAGCATCTTACGAATGTCGGCCTCGTCGTCGACGAT
>DATHOI010000763.1:0-16672 GCA_035485095.1 Polyangiaceae bacterium
GGGGACCGATTCTCCGTCGTCCAACACCAAGGGCTTGGCGCGCACCTTCAGATCGGCCTCAAGAGTTGCAACTGCAAGTCGAAAATCACCTTTCGGTTTCGGGGCATCCACGGCCGAAGCAGCGCGGAGCTGCGTGGCCCCGGTCTTGGCAGGGGAACATCCAATGCCCGCGAAGATCACCGTCGCGGTCGTCCAGCATACTGATTTGAACCACGCCATCTGTGTCGTCCGCCCAACGTACCGGTGTTCAGCTGCGGGCGCCAGAGCGAGCCGCAGGCGAGCGACAAGCCCGTCTGCTGCAACGCCTTGTTGGACCGCCTACGCTGGCTTGAGTTCACCTGCACGAAGGCGTTCAAGGTGTGACTGTCGGTCCTCGAAGTCCTCGGCGCTGAGGAACTCTTCGCGATAGAGTGTTCGGATCCAATCCTCGGCACTCGACGCGCCCTTTCGATTGTTACACTCGCGACAGGCTGCGACGACGTTTCGATAGCCATTGTTCCCGTCGGGTCGGGATACGACGTGCTCGATAACGTGATTTTCGCGTGTAAGCTTACGAAGGCAATAGAAGCAAAGGTTCCCCTCGCGTGCCAACACACGCGCCCGGTTTTCGGGGACAGCAAAAAAGTCTTCAGCTTCGATGTCGGGAGGTGTGAACTCGGGCGGGGCCGGTATCAGGCCTGGAATCTCTGCGGGCAATTTAAGTGAGATTCGGCTGCCGTCGCGGGTGCTATCCAGAATGGCAATGCACCCTTTTGTCTCCAGTGACTGAAGTTTCTTGTAGGCGGTGCCCTCCGACATGGGTTTCCCCTCTTCGCCGACGCCGCAAGCCATTCGGCGTCGAGCTGACTTGAAACCAACAACTGCCTCGTCGAGGCCGATCAGTCGAGTATGTCGAAAGAGGTAGAAATAGATTGCCTGCTCGTAGGTATCGAGGCGCGGAGCCAGATGGTCTTGGATGTCCTTCAGTACCTGTGCGACGTCGTCCATCGAGTGTTGTTCCACCGGTCGGTCCAACGTACCGGCGTTCAGCCGCGGGCGCCAGAGGGAGCGGAGCGACCGACAAGCCCGTCTGCTGCAACGCCTTGTTGGGCAGCAGAAACGCGTGCGTGTCGCGTCAGTCAATCGCGTCGAGAAACCGCTTGTCACGCTTTCGGGCCGCCCGCGTGAGTGGTGTCACACCTTCGTGATCTCCAATCTTTGTCGAGGCGCCGCTTGCGACCAAGAATTTGAGAAGAGCAGGCTCGAACTCTTTCTCGATGCCGTAGTGAAGGGCGGTTTTACCTTTGGAATCTTGAAAATCGATGTCTGCGCCCTTTCTGACAAGCAATCTGGCAGATAGGAATTTTCTGTTCTTCCAGCAATGAAGAAACGGCGTTTCGTCTTCGACGACCTCATCGATCTGTGCCCCGAGCTCGATGAGCAATGTGACCATCTTAGTGTCCTCGATCCATCCGGCTGCGAACAGACCTCTGGGCTTCGCACCACGTCTCACGAGCAGCTTGACAAGCGTGGCATTTCTTCCACGTGCTACTGCGAACCACACCGGATTGCTGTGCGGTCGGTTCTTGCCCAAGGTGGAGTCACTATCGAGCCCAAGGTCCAACAAGAGATTCACGAGTCGCGCCGACACAGCCTCCGACACCTTCAAGTCCGCGCAAGACGCCGAGCACGCCAGATGCAGCAGATTTCGTCCCTGGCGATCGGTAACGCTGAGTAGCGAAGGCTGCTGCTTCAGCGCTGCCTTTGTGGAATCGAGGTCGAGTTTTGATACCGACTCAAAGAGGCTGGTCTTGGACATTGGATGATGGGCGCCCGCGCGCTGCCTGCCCAACGTACCGCTGTTAAGCTGCGGCCGCATCCAGAAACGGAGGAGGTTTCAGCAAGCGATGAGCGAGCCCGTGGTACATCACCACGGGCGACAGGCAGGACGGTTCAGCAGGCCTTGAGGCGTGGCCGTCTGCTTCAACAGCTTGTTGGGCAGCCTCGTCAATGTGCGATCGAGTTGGACTACAGAGCGAGCACGCCAATTTGGCTGAACGGTGCGGCGAGTCGGCGAATGTCGGTCGGATCGCCGGTAGCGATGACGGCCGTCTCGAACTGGAGGGCGGTGGCGACGACGAACGCATCGACGGCATGGGTGGACGAAAGCTTCGCGCGCGCCAGAAGGTGACCCGCTTGTTGAGCGACTGTGCGCGTGAGGTCGAAGACACGAATGCCCGGATTGTTGAGCAAATGGTTGACCGCCGAGTCGAAGCGGGTGCCACGACAGACCTCAGCGAGGACTGGTGCTGGGACTCGGACCAGGGCCCGCCTGTCGAAGGCGAAGCGCAACACGGTAGCTGCACGGGAGGCCAAGACTTTGCGGTCGCGGGGCTGTGCAAGCGCGTTGAGCGCTTCAGCGTCGAGAATCAGCGCTTCGGCCATACCTTACGAACCCGCGCGAGGTCGGCCTTCGATGGTGGACCGAACGTGTGCTCGAGTTCGGCCAGGAGGGTCCGCACCCCCTCACGTTCCAGCTCATGGGCCAAGGCTCGCGCAACGAAACCGGAGAGACCGCGCGACCCGACCCGCTTGCGAACAGCAAGTGCAAGCTCGCCCGGGACACTGACGGAGAGTTTAGCAGCGGGTTGAGCCACGTCAGATTCCTACCATAGTAGGAAATCCGGCGCAAGGTCAGCGGGTCGTGGTATCCGGCCGCTGCCCCATCTCTCGGTCTGCCCAACGTACCGGCGTTCAGCTGCGGGCGCCAGAGGGAGCGAAGCGACCGACAAGCCCGTCTGCTGCAACGCTTTGTTGGGCGGCGCCGTGCAACCGCATCAATGTTCGCCTCGAAAAGACGCGGTTTCCACGATTTCATACGACTCGGTCGAGGCGGGTGTCTCGAAACGTGCTTTCAATTCACTAAACCCTTCCGCCGAGATCAAGAATGCTCCAGGCGCACCGTTTCTCTGCAGACATCGCGCACAAGCGATTTCGTCAGGACAGCGGAGCCAATAGAGGCGAGTGGCTACCCCGATTGCACGAGCACGTTCGCGTACCTCGTCGCGAAGCGTGCGGTTCCAAAATCCAAAATCGAGAACGACGTCGACACCTGCCATCGCGACCTGTGGCCAGAGGTCATTGAGCGCTGCTAACACGCGCGCGAAAGCTTCCGCATCAACCTCGTAGGTGGCAGCCCCGTCGGCGAACAATCGCAAATACCACTCATCAACCGAAAGCCTCACCGCTGAGGTATCCCGCGTCAGAGTCTTGGAAAAGGTCGTCTTGCCCGATCCGAGGAATCCACAAACAAGGTGCACCGTTGTCATGTTGCCCCGCACGTCACAGTTCGTCCGCCCAACGTATCAGGTCTAAGCTGCAAAAGCCGAGCGAAGCGAGGTTTTTGTCTGCTTCAAACCGCAGTTGGGCAGCCCCCGCTTCTGAGGCGTCATTTCAATACATCTCATGATCAGCGCTCATTTGGATGACCCAATCTTCCCAGGACTGAAAGAACTTCGTGGACGGCCAACGTGAGTCCTGTTCCTGCGTTGAGCTCCATGTGAGATGCACCCACGCGAGCGCATAAGCTTCGTCCTGCAGTGCGAAGAGAACGTCGTCGGCATCGACACGTCGACCAAGCGCAACGACGGGAACTCGGAATAAAGGATGCCCGGGCCCGACCTCTAAGCTCAGCTCGCGTTCAAGTCCGGACGAGTTGTCGGTCGCTTGCCAAGGGTCAAGCCATGCACGCTTGGAGGAAAGGCCGGGATCCGAAACGAACACGACGGTTCGCCCAGGCTGAAATCGGGCGCGGTCTCGGGAGAATCGTAGGCAGAACGCAATAAGATCGGTGCGAAGCGCACCCGGCTGTGCGATTGACCTGGGCACTTCGAGCCATGGCTCAACGGGTACACCGTCAAGCGTCGACCGAGAGGTGACCGGAACTTGCGTAGAGCCTTCGGCTATTCGGGCAAAGACATATACTCGCCCACGAACCTCCGGAACGGCTTCAACGACAAGTTCGACACACGTTGCAGTGTCTGCCATCGGGTCCGCCCAACGTATCGGTGTTCAGCGGCGAAGGCCAGGGGGAGCGCAAAGCGCGAGCGGCGGCGTTGCGAACCGAAGAGTTTGATGTCGGATGGACCTCGAACCGGCCTTGGTGAGTCGTTCACTCCTTGTTATGCGGAGACGCTTCAGAAGAGTTCCTCGGCCAGTGCGACGATGATGCCCGCAGGGCCTCGCATGTAGCAGAGTCTGTACTTGTCCTCGTACTGGGCCACTTCGCCGATGAGTTCGGCACCGTTGGCGCGCAGGCGAGCGACGGTGTCGTCGACGCTTTCGACCGCAAACATGATGCTTCGGAGGCCCAGCGTGTTCGGTGGTGCGATCGCCGGCTCGGTCTCGACCAGTTTTGGATTGCGAAACTTCGTCAGCTCAACCCGCCCATGCCCATCTGGGGTCCGCATCATGACGATATCGACCTGGACACTTTCGAGCCCGTTGACGCGGTCCACCCACGAGCCTTCGACCGGCATCTCGCCTTCGAGCGCCATGCCGAGCGCGGTGAAGAAAGCGACGGCGGCTGCCAGGTCATCAACGACGACGCTGACGTGGTCCAATCTCTTGATCGTCATGTTCCTCAGTCCGACTGCTGCGAATCCTAACGTACCGCGCTTCAGCTGCGCCAATCACGCAGTGAGTCGGTCATCGTTCCTCGATCTCCCCTGCCGCCCCGCGGTGAGGCTCCGGCGCGCGAAACCTGGCTGTCGTGCCGACGCAAGACAACTGGGCCGTATTGAACCCCCCAAAAAATCTCCCTCTCAGATCTCCCGCTTCAGCCGCACAAAACGAAAATCCCCGACTTCTTTCGAAGCCGGGGATTTTCGTATCCACCTTCCGCGCTTGCGCGCGGAGAGCTCACTGAACCAGGTCTTTGAGGTTCTTGAGAGCGGTGGCGCGAACTTTCTTGCTCGCGGGCTTCGCCGGAATCGTGATCGGTTCCTTGGTGAAGGGGTTGATGCCTTGGCGCTCTTTCGTCGCCGGCTTCTTCACTACGCGGAGCTTCACGAGGCCGGGCACCACGAATTCACCGGGGCCCCGAGCCGAGAGTTGCTTGCGGATGAGCTCTTGCAGCCCCTCGAACACGCGACCCACGCTCTTCTTGTCCAGATCAGATGCATTCGCGAGCTCGGCAATAACCTGAGCCTTCGTTAACCTTTTTCCAGCCATGCGCTACCTCCTTCAGAAAATCCAAAATGCGGCCGTCTACGGGCCCTCCCGACTGGGCGAACGGGGTTTTAGCCCGCCGTTTCAGTCGTCCAAGGCACGCGCGAACGGATAACAGGGTTCTTGACGCCACTTCAAGGGGAAAAATTCCGAGCGGGCGGGGATCGAGCTTTTTTTCCCAGGGTCAGGCGAGGGGGGGTGCGGGGAAGGCGTCCGGGAGGCCGGTTTAGCAACCCCCTCTCACCCCATCCCTTGTTCCATGCTGGACCGTGAACCGGTTCTCGAACTGATCGAGTTTTTGTAGAGATAGCGCGAGGTTAGCGGTCATTTCGCATGCCTTTCTCGAGCCTAAGTCGCGCGCTTGGCGGGTTTCCCGCGCTTGCCGCGCGCACCGCCCAAGCTGGCGCGCGCTCGTAAAACGACCGCCTTGCCTCTTTTGCGCGGATTTGTCGTTACGCTCTCGACTGCCCGCACCAAACGACGAGTCATCGCGTCCATGGCGCGTTTTTCGACCGGCGTGCCGTGGTCGTAGCCCAGCAGGTGGAGCAGCCCGTGAGCCAGCAGGAAGCGGACCTCCGGCAAAAGCTCACGTTTGCGACCGCGCGCCTGACGAGCTGCGGTGTCCAGCGAGATGACGACATCGCCGAGCAGGCGAACGCCGTCGCCCGCGCCGACCACCGCTTCGCCCTCTTCGAGCGGGAAGGCGAGCACGTCCGTCGGGCGATCCTTTTCCCGGTGCTCGAGGTTCAGCGCGTGAATTTCCTGGTCGTTCGTGAGCAGCACGCTGAGCTCGGCGCGCTCCAGCCCAAGCTCAGCGAGCATCGCGTCCGCGACGCGGCGCACGACACTGGGGAGCAGGGCGGGAGAACCAGGTGCGCGGCGCAGGATCGAGGTTGGCATCTTTGCTCAGTGAGCTGCGTATCACGCACACGTTGGCGCGCGAATTTCGCAGCGATGGCTCATTGGCTTGTTGGGGCTCGAACGCGGACGGTCGCTCGACCCGCCGGGTTTCAGATAGCGCGTTTCCTGGAAAGCGGCATTGTTACGAGAAATCGGGCGCGGCCGGACTTGAAGGTCGAGTCGTCGGGTACGCGGCTTCAGCCCGCCCCGCGCCGCGAAATCTGATGTTTAGGTCTAAACTTCAGATCTGAAACGAAACGGGCAACCGAGGCGCGCGGCCGCAAATCCGCCAGTGCCGAGAAATTGCGGGTCCGGGCGCGTCGCTTTTGGAAAGCGCGCAGGCTTTCCAAGGATTGGAGGCGGCGTTACGTTCCATGTGCATGGCTCGTCCGTCGCGTCCGCCCGGTTTTGATATGACGTATCGACCGACCGAGAGCAGCTTCGGTCCGCCGTTCGCCGCGCGAATTCCGTCACTTTTGTATCTGTTCGTCGCGCTGTGCGGCGTGGCCGCCGTGGTCATGGCCGAGCACAGCCCCTCCAATAGCTGGCTGTACGTGAACATCGTGGAGCGCGGTGTGCGCGGCTTCGTCAGCGCGCGCGTCTGTGCCGGCCTTTTGCTCATGGGCGCTGTCTCGTCGCTCCTGCGCACCAACATGCGCGGCGTGCGCGTGCGTGGGGACGGCGTCGATTTTCGCGATGTGGTGGCCCTCGGCTGGCCGCGCGCGCGCCGCTTCAAGTGGGCGCAAATCGATCGCATCGTGCTTGATTTACCGTACATCGCGCTCGACCTGTGGGACGGCACGCGCAGCTTCCTGCCCGCGGTCGACGACCGTCAGGGGCTCGCGACCGTGCTGGAGAAGGTCGGCCACGCGCGAGCGATTCCCGTACGTGGCGGCGTCGGCCTCGACGAATTGCCCGAAGCGGGCGAGTTCGACCAAGAAGAGGCCTGAGCTCGCCGCTTCGCCACTCACGTGCGCGCACAAAGCGCTGAAACGGAAATCATTCAGCCGCGCTCGATTGGCGCGGCACAGCTCTTTTTTAGTCGAGGATCGGTCAGCGTTAAGGCCGGGCGCGACGCGTGTTAGAAACCGAAGCGCTCATTTGGGCGTGTTTGGGGTTTCATGAACAGCCGTCTGCTCTTGGTCGTCGTTTCTTGCGTGCTCAGTGTGGTGACTGGCCTCGTGCTTTCGCGGCGCGCGGCGGACGACGCGCATGCCGCGCACAGGAAGCCGCTGATTGGCCTGTCGCTCGACACGTTGAAGGAAGCACGTTGGCAAGGCGACCGTGACATGTTCGTCAAGCGCGCGCGCGAGCTCGGCGCAGACGTGCTCGACCTCGCCGCAGACAGCGACGACACGGTGCAAATTGGCGACGTCGAGAAGCTCATCACCAACAAGGTGGACGTGCTCGTGATCGTGCCGCACGACGGCAAGGCCATGGCCAAGGGCGTGAGCATGGCGCACGACGCGGGCATCCCGGTGATTGCCTATGATCGTTTGATCCGCGACAGCGATCTCGATTTGTACGTGAGCTTCGACAACGTCAAGGTGGGAGAGCTCCAAGCCGAGTACCTGGTGAGTCACTTGCCGACACACGGGAAAGGTAAAATCGTGCGCATTTACGGCTCGAAAACCGACAACAATGCGCGGCTCTTCAAGCAGGGTCAAGACAACGTGCTCGGGCCGTACATTGCTCGCGGCGATATCCAAGTCGTGCATGAGGACTGGGCAGACGACTGGAAGCCGGAGGTGGCCAAGCGCATCATGAACGCGGCCATCACCGCGCACGGCGCGGACTTCGACGGCGTCTTGGCCAGCAATGACGGCACCGCGGGCGGCGCGATTCAAGCCCTGATCGAGGAGGGCTACGCCGGGAAAAAAGTGGTCACCGGGCAAGACGCGGAGCTCGTCGCTTGTCAGCGCATCGTCGCGGGCACCCAGTCGATGACCATCTACAAACCGCTCCGAACATTGGCCCAGAGCGCCGCGGAGATGGCGGTGAAGCTCGCGCAACACGGCGTAGTGATTGCTCGTCAAAGTGTGGACAATGGCAAGCTTTTGGTGCCGGCGGCGCTGTCCGAGGTCGTGACCGTGACCAAAGAGAATCTAGCTCAAACCGTGGTCAAAGACGGTTTTCACGGTTATGAAGAAGTGTATCGAGGCGCGCCCGACAGCGCGCGGCCCGCGGCGCCATGAGCGCGCTGGCCGCAGCGCATGCGCCGGTGCTCGCGACCCGCGAGTTGGTCAAGCGCTTCCCCGGGGTGACGGCGCTCGGTGGGGTGAGCTTCGACCTATTGCCGGGTGAAGTGCACGCGCTGTGCGGTGAAAATGGCGCCGGTAAATCCACGCTGATCAAATTGCTGTCCGGCATTCACGTGCACGGCAGCTACGAGGGCACGCTGCTCGCGGCAGGGCGAGAGGTGAAGTTTTCTTCCACACGCGACGCCGAGGCTGCGGGTATTGCGGTCATCTATCAAGAGCTCGCGCTGGTGCCGGAGATGACCGTGGCCGAGAACCTGTGCCTCGGTCACGCACCCGTGCGGCGTGGCCTGATCGACTGGGACGCGGTCTACACCCAGGCGGCGCGCGTGCTAAAAATGGCTAAAATCGAGCTCGATCCGACGGCGGAGGTGAAAAATCTGGGCGTCGCAGAGCGCCAGCTCGTCGAGATCGCCAAAGCGCTGAGCAAAGATCCCAAGGTGCTGATCTTGGATGAGCCGACCGCTGCGCTGAGCGATGACGAAGTGCAACGTTTGCTCGACGTGGTCCGAGACCTCAAAGCGCGCGGTATTGCGGCGATCTACATTTCGCACAAGTTCGAGGAAGTGTTTGCTATCGCCGACCGCATCACGGTGCTCCGCGATGGTAAGAGCGTCGTCACCCTGGCCACCCAAGACACCTCACCCGAGACCGTGATCCGGCACATGGTCGGACGACCGATTACGGAGCTGTTCCCGCGTCGTCCGAACGCGACCGGCGAGGTGCTGCTTTCGGTGTCCGATCTCACGGTCGCGCCGCACCGTGGCGCGCCCCCACGCCTCACGGGTTTGAGCTTCGAGGTGCGTGCGGGTGAGGTGTTGGGCATCGGCGGGCTGATGGGCGCGGGCCGGAGCGAACTCTTGTTGCATCTGTTCGGTGCTTGGGGCGCGCGTCTCGCCGGCCGCGTGAAATTGGCAGAAATCGAGCTAAAAGCGACGAATCCGCACCACGCGCTCAGAGCCGGGCTGGCGCTCGTCAGTGAGGACCGCAAGCGCTACGGGTTGTTCCTCGAGTCGGCGATAGGTTTCAATTTGTCGCTCTCGAGCTTGTCCCAGCTGCAGAAGGGCGGGCTGCTCGACGAAAGCGCAGAGGTCGCGCGATCCCAGGCGTTGTTCTCCTCGTTGCGCGTGAAGGCGCCCGGGCTAGAAACCGTCGTCCGCACGTTGTCCGGTGGCAACCAGCAGAAGGTGGTGATCGGTAAGGCGCTCATGACCGAGCCCAAGGTGCTGCTCTTGGACGAGCCCACGCGCGGCATCGACGTCGGCGCCAAGCTCGAGGTCTATGAATTGATCAACCGACTCTGTGCGGAAGGAAAAGCGATCGTGCTCGTGTCGAGTGAGCTACCGGAATTGCTGGGCATGAGCGACCGTATCGTGATGCTCGCCGAGGGGCGCCTCGGTGGCACTTTTTCACGCGCGGAAGCGACGCAGGAACGTCTGCTTTCGGCCGCGCTCGGCCGACGCTCGGTCGCCACGCTGGCGCAGCCATCATGAAAATTACACTGAAAAGCGCGCTCCGCGACTATTCGATGCTCATCGCGCTGGCCGCCATTTGGGCGTTTTTTGGCATCGAGCACCCGGTTTTCCTGTCGTCTCGCAATCTGTCTTTGCTCCTGATCGAGCTCTCCATCACCGCCAGCCTCGCTCTCGGCATGTTGCTCGTGCTCTTGCCGGGTCAGATCGATCTGTCGGCGGGTAGCGGCGTCGGTTTGTCGGGGGCGCTCGCCGCCGTGCTCGTCTTTTCGCATGGCGCGCCGGCACCGCTCGCGTTGCTCGCGAGCATGGCAGCGTGCGTCGTCGTCTGGTCGGCGATGGGCGCGCTGATCGTGCGTCAGCGGATCCCTGCCTTCATCATTACCCTCGGTGGCCTCCTCGTGTTCAAAGGGCTGCATTGGCTCACGATCAAAGGCCAAACGGTGCCCGTGTCAGAAGGCGGCAAGGCCAATCTATACTCGCTGCTCACCACCTACTACTTGCCCGCGATCGCGGGCTACGTCTTGGCGGCGCTGGTGGTCGCGGCGCTGTGCTGGTCGTTGCTACGCGCTCGGGCTCGGCGCGCGTCATACGGCTTTCAGGTGCCGGACACGGAACGCACGTTTTTGACCTTGTTTATCGCGGCGCAGCTGGTTTTTCTGCTCGTGGTCGTGACCAATCAATACCGTGGGCTGCCTTTGCCTGCGTTGATTTTGGGCACGCTTGCGTTGTTCGTCTACGTGCTCACCGCGCACACGCCCTTCGGTCGTTACCTGTACGCCATTGGTAGCAATGAAGAAGCCGCGTTCATCTCCGGCGTACCAATCCAACGCACCGTGGTCATCGCGTTCGCGTTGATGGGCGGCGTGGTCGCGCTGACGGGCTTCATGCAGACGGCGTACGCGGGTGCGTCGACGTCGACCGTCGGCAGCTTGATGGAGCTCGACGCGGTCGCGGCCTGCGTGATCGGCGGTACGAGCCTGCGCGGCGGTCGCGGTAGCGTGACGGGCGTGTTGTTCGGTGCACTGATCATGGCGAGCTTGCTCAATGGCATGACGCTGATGGCAGTCTCTCCGGAGATCAAATTCATTGCGCGCGGCGTGGTGCTTGCCCTCGCGGTGTGGGTCGACGTAAAACTGAACGCCGATTGAGCGCACAAGGAAGCGGGCGCGCTGGAGCTGACGGGTAAGGCGGTGTCCCACCTCGGCCGTTACACGTGGCTCGATTTGAGCCGCGAATGCGGCTGCGTCGTCTCAAATCCGGGCACTCGCGGCGGCGACTTATGGTGACGCTTCAACAACCAGGGTGATTCGGGCGCGGAAATCACGGTCTACGCTCGATGACCGCGACTGGCACCCAGCTTGCTAAGTATAACGGTGGACGTAGCTGGTCTTCGCGCCGGTGTCCGAGTCATGCCCGAATCTTCTTCCCTCCGCTACAAGGTGCTCCTCGTCGACGACGATGCGACGGTGCTGAAGAGCATGGCCGCTGCGCTCGAGTTCGACGTTGACGTGTCGACGTGCAGCTCGGCAGAGCGCGCGCTGTCGATGCTCCAGGGCGGACAATTTCACGTCGTGTGTAGCGACTATTCGATGCATGGCATGACCGGCACCGAGTTGTTGGAGAAGGTCGCGCGGTTACCCGACCCGGTGGGTTGCCTGCTCGTGACGGGCTCGAGCTCGTTCGTCGGCCGCGCGGGGGTCGGCGATCACTACGTGCTCATGAAACCGGTCGACCCGGAACGCCTCAACGCGCTGATCCTACAGCTTGCGCGTATCGCGGAGATGAAGCGCAACAGCAAGCGTCAAAAAAACCCGACGCGCTGACTCAACTGCCGACGACACGCAGTGAGCGCCCGCGGACGACCGGTTCGGGGCCTGGCGCGGTCGGAGATTCCCCGGCCTTTGCGAGCGCGCTCAGCGCGGTGGCCATCGGGTCGAAATCACGCGCGGAACGGAAGCGCTGTGAACCGCCGACGATCTTGTACTTCACCAATCGGTTTTGCATCACGTTGAGCGGCAGATAGCCCAGCGTTTGGATCCAACTGGAGCTCTTGCGGACCGTCCAACGGTCCCAAATCGCGCGCGGCGAGTAGAAGCGCTGCCAAGCGCGCTGCCAGCCTTCACGCAGCTCTTCACGCGACATACCCGTGGGCGTGAAGTAGGGCGAGCCTGCGTCGTGATCGCCGCGCAACCACCAGCGTTCGTCGGTGAGCCGGCCTTCGGCCTGCAGGCGGCGGTACAGCTTGGTCGCCGGGTACGGTGTGAGGATGGCATACAGGGCCATCGTCAACTTCATGTCGATGCCGAACTCGACGGTGCGATCGAACACTTCCTTGTCGTCGGTGTCGAACCCGAACACGAAACTGCCCCAGGTCGAGATGCCGTGGTCATGGAGCATGTCCATCACTTCACGGTATTGCGACGGTCGGTTTTGACGCTTGCCCGTGTGTTGCAACGTGCTGTCGTCGATGCTCTCGAAGCCGATGAACAGCGCCTTGCAGCCGCTCTCGGCCATTAGTTTGACGTTCTCGATGCGCTTGACGGCTGCCAGCGAGCATTGGCCGATCCAGTGTTTTTGCAGCGGGATCATGCGCGTGAACAGATCCGCCGAATACTTTCGGTGAATCATCACGTTGTCGTCCGCGAAGAGGATCAATTTACTCAGCGACGACAGCTCGGCGAGCACTTCATCCACCGGGCGAAAGCGCATGGTCGTGCCGTTGGCGGTCGACACGCTGCAGAACTCGCACGGGTAAGGGCAGCCGCGCATGGTCTGCACGACTTGAAACGGGATGTATTTCTTGGACTTGAATAGGTCGCGACGCGGGTTCGGTTTGCCGCCGAGGTCGGGCAACGCGCCGCGGTAAATGGGCTTGAGCGCGCCTCTCTTGAAGTCCTTGAGCACTTCGGGCCACAGCTCCTCGGCCTCGCTCAGCACGACCGAGTCGGCAAAGCCGAGCGCTTCGTCCGGCACCGCCGTCGGGTGGATGCCCCGAGCACCACCTTGACGCCACGAGCGCGGTAAGCGGAAGCGATTTCATAGCTGCGCCGCGCGGTCTTGCTGTCGACGCTGATGCCGACGAGATCGACGTCCTTCACGTCGCGCTCGAGATCGAAAGGCTTCACCAGGTCATCGGTGTAGATGACCTCGTCTTCCGGCGGTGTCAGCGATGCGAGTACGCCCAGGCCCAGCCTGGGTAAGAATGCCGAATCTTCACTCGCAGTAGCGATGAGTTCGATCTGCATGGCGGAGCCTCTCCGCCCAGCAGCATGCCATAAAACGTGTCCTACCGCGGTGAGGTGATTTCGCCTATCATCCGCCACTCTCGAGCTCGAATCCCGAGCTCGAAATCCCGAGCTCGAACCTCAGGCGGTACCCATGGGTGACAAATCTCCGAAGGCCAAAGACAAGGCCAAGAAGCAAGACACGGCCAGCAAAGACCAGAAGAAGGCGACTGCCTCCAACAAGGCCAGCGCGCAGGTGGCGAAGAAGGGCAAGTAGCCTTCAGACTCGGGGTCGAGCAATCGGCCCCGAGCTCACTCTTCGTCGCGCTTCATTTCGCCGCTTTGGGCAGCACTTTCGGCAGCGCATTGCGATTGCAGATCGCGATCGCGACCGAAAACGGTCCGTCGATGCCGGGCGAGAGCTCGACCGTGTGTGGTCCTGCAGCCGTTGCGCAATACGGAATTTCCAAATTCGTTGCCGGCGCAGGAAGCGGCGCGATGGTCTCACCGAACGGCGTGGAGATCTTGGCCTGGATCAAATTGTCCGCCACGCCCGTGGCTGCGAGCACGTCGAAGCACATTCCCGCACCGAGTGGCGTGGTCAGCTTTCGCTCATCGGAAAACGTCGAAGCTGCCAAGCTTACTTCGTAGCAACCGTGGGTCATGAGTTGCTTCAAGCGCGCGCTGACGTGCGTCATGCCGGTCGTGCCTGCGTCGTTCGCGAACGTGCGAGGACAAGTTCGCGCCTCGAGCCAGAATGCCGAGCCGCCGCTGATCTTGACCACGTGATCGGCGTTCTCCTTCGCACAGAACGTCGTGTCGAGCGTGCCCGTGGGCGCAGAGCGCGTGGTGACCGCGCCCGCGGGATCGGTCACTTGCAATGTGAGCGGTGTCGCGGGCGAGCTCACGGCAAGAAAGCGCATGCACTCACGCTTCACGATCGAGAACGTGCCTTGGTAGTCGTTGCTTTGAGCTCTCGGTCCGTCGAGTACCGTGGGGCAGCCCTCGGTCGCAGCTTTGTTGGCGAGCGCAGTCAGCGCGCCAGGCGTCGCGCCCCCCAATGAGCCTACTGTTACGTCCGTGACGTGGCCCACGACGTACGCCACCACTCCCGTGATGCCGGCCAGCAGTGCGAGGCCGAACGCCAGCGCGCCGAACAGCGCGGTGCGTCCGCCGCGCAGCGCCTTCGCCCGTGCTCCCTCCGCTTCGCTCGCTCTGGCTTGCGCCTCGACGGCGCGAGCTGCGTCTTGGCGTTGCTGCTCGGCGTAGGCTTGGCGCGCGGGTCGATCGGCGAGCTCATGCTCGAAGCCACAATATTGACAGCGCACCTGCCAAACCCCGAAGTCAGTCGGCAACGCGAGCGGCGCGCCGCAGCGCGCGCATTGCAAATCGGAAGACATATCTGCCGAATCCTCGGACAATTGTGTCACGTTGCGCTCGGCGGTGGTTTCCTTTGCTTTGCGGCCGCGCGAAGCCCGGGCGCCGGGCAGCCCACTTGCGCTCCAGCCGAAATCTGTCACAGTGCGCGTCGCCGCGGGCAGTCGCCCCGGTTTTCGCCCTAGCGTCGGGCTTGCTCGACGCGGCTTTCGAGTCCGAAATTTCACTTACGACGAAGGGCGGTCGTGCGCAGCGGTGCTTACGAGCCCCGCGCGCTCCCCTCGTAACGCGCAGAGCTACCCAGCCGCAGGCCGAAATTCGGCGCTGTCAGGCGAGGTGAGCCCTGCATCCGGGTCGCCCGACGCGACGCCGGTTTCTCCCCGAAAAGGTCACTTTGCAAACAACGAATCCCGTCGCGAGCCAGAGCTCGTCCGACGAAACTGTCACTCCATCCGCCGCTCCGCTCGCTTTCTCTGATCTGGGTCTCAACTCGACGTTGCTCGCTGCGCTCAGCGCCGAAGGCTACGTCACTCCCACACCGATCCAGCAGAAGGCCATCCCGCACGTGCTCGCGGGTCGCGATCTCCTCGGTTGTGCCCAAACCGGCACCGGCAAAACCGCCGCGTTCGCGCTGCCCATGATCCAACGGCTCGTCGCAGCCGGGCTCGAGCGCAGTGCTCGCCGTCCGCGCGCGCTGGTGCTGTCGCCCACTCGCGAGCTGTCTGCGCAAATTGCCGACAGCTTCGCCGCCTACGGTCGCGGCGCGAACCTCAAGTACGCGGTCGTCTTCGGCGGTGTCGGCCAAGGCCCGCAGATCACGACGCTCGGTCGCGGTTTGGACGTGCTGGTCGCAACGCCCGGGCGCTTGCTCGATCTGATGAACCAAGGCTTCGCGTTCTTGGACAAGGTCGAAATCCTCGTGCTCGACGAAGCTGACCGCATGCTCGACATGGGCTTTTTGCCCGATGTGAAGCGCATCCTCGCAAAAATCCCCAAGCAGCGTCAGACCCTGTTTTTCTCGGCCACCATGCCGAACGACATCGAGCGCCTGTCGCGCGAGATCTTGGTCAACCCGGTGCGCGTCGACGTGGCGCCCGTATCGTCGACGGCGGAACGCATCGAGCAATCGGTGTACATGGTCGAAAATTCGGAGAAGCGCCGCGTGCTGGAGCGTGTGCTGCGCGACCCGGCGGTGGAGCGTGCGATCGTATTCACGCGCACCAAGCACGGCGCCAATCGTCTGGTAAAGGAGCTCGAGCGCGGTGAAATCGCCTCGGAGGCGATTCACGGCAATAAATCGCAAGGGGCTCGCCAACGCGCGCTCGACAACTTCAAGACCGGTCGGCTGCGCGTGTTGATCGCGACCGACATCGCCGCGCGCGGGATCGACGTGGACGGCATCACGCATGTCGTCAATTACGATTTGCCGAACATCCCGGAGAGCTACGTGCACCGCATCGGTCGCACGGCGCGCGCTGGCGCGGCCGGCATCGCGATCTCGCTGTGCAGCCGTGAAGAGCGCGGTTACCTGCGTGACATCGAGCGCCTGACGCGCACACCGATTCGCAAGCTCGACGCTCCCGAGCCGAACGCCGATGACGCGCGTCCACGCGCGGCACTGCCGGCCGAGCCGGAGCGCTCGTTTCACGATCGCGGTGGCCGTTTTCAGGGCAATCGTGGGCCAGCGCGCGGCAATGATCGCGGCCCCGCACCTCGCTCGGCCGCTCAAAGCGGCCCGCGTGGCAACGATCGCGGCCCCGCACCGCGGCGCTTCGACGACCGCGCGGCTCCCCCGCGCGCTCCGGGTCAAGGCTCGGCTCAGCCCGCGTCGCGCTTCGACGGCGATCGCGGCCCTTCAGTGCGTCGCTTCGATGACCGCGGTCCCGCGCCGCGTCGTTTCGACGGCGGCCCGGCTCGTCCGCAAGGCTCGCCCAACCCGCAGGCCCCGCGTGAGAATCGCGGCGCGCCGACGCGCGGTCCAGCTCAGCCCGAGCTGTACATCCGTCGCTCGCGCTAACCGCGCACGCTTCGTGGCGATGGCTCGTCTGAGCCATCGCTGCGCCGCGCGTCTCGAGTGCCGCTCACTCAGATCCCATCCGTCGGCGGGCGGGTGAGGTGCACCTTGCCCTCTAATCGGGGGCTGACCCAGACCTTGTTGTTCTTGTCCACGATCACGACGCCCACCCCGGGACTGGCTTCCACGAGCTTCAAGCCCGCTTCGGGGCCCAAG
>DATHOI010000764.1:0-6287 GCA_035485095.1 Polyangiaceae bacterium
GCACGGCCGCAGAGTGTGCCGGCCGCCTCTGCCAGCGCGCGATCGAGGGGCGGGACAACGCTGGTCGGCCCGTTCAGCAGGGCACGCAGCGGCACTTGTTGTGCGGCGTTTCGGAAGACTTGGCCGACGACGCCTGCCGGAACGATCAACAGCGCGCCAATACGAACCGCCTCTCGCAACAACGCGCGCACGCGCTGATCGGCGCGCTCGAACGCCAGCAACGCGCCTGCGTCTAAGACGACCGCTTGAGGACGCGCTTTGCCCATGCCAGTGCCGCCTTGTTTGGTTTGCCGAATTCAGCGTCCATCTGATTCAGGATCTCCGTGAGCTCATTCCGGCGCACTTTGTCTTCAACGGCCTCCGTCACCAAGGCGCTCAGCGATTTGGCGTGGCCGCTGCGCACCTGTTGCTTGGCCTCCTTGAGCACTCGAGCAGGAATGCTGATTGCCACCTTCGCTGCGGTCATACTTTTATCATACTAAATAATTGGCTGAATTCAAGCGTTGCGCCGCCATTTTTGAAGTGGGGGTCGCCTCGCGGCAGCTCGCGTGCGCCAGTGCTCCGAATCGCTGGGCCGTCGCGCTCGCCCCGCGCGCTCAACTCACGCTCAGCCCGGCGTGCGCGAGACGCTGAACGCGACGCTCAGTAAAGCGATCGCGGCGAGCGCGAGCCAAGCGCCGCTCTGCGAGAGCTCCAGCACGGGCACGCCGCCGAGCAGGTTGCGCGCGTGTCCGCGCGGCCAGGGTGCGGCGAGCAGCGAGTCGCCCGCGCCGAGCATGAAATCCAAGACCAGCGCCCATTTACGGCCGCCGCCGCGTTTGCCGAACGACGACGCGGCACCGAATGCGAGGGCGTACACCGCGCCCGTGACGAATGCGATGGCGGCGCTCGTGGCAAGATCACGAGCGAGATCCGCGTCGTGCAACGAGTGCGCACCGAGCAGCGCCAAGAGGGTGAGCAGCGTGCCAGCGAACGCCATCACCAACGCCGACACGAGCAGCGCGCCGAGCAGTGCGTGGCGGCGGTCAGCGCCGTGGCGCGCGACCGTGTCCACGCTGCGATCGAGCCGCTCCCCGTTGCACACGCGCTCGCTGACGAGATACGCAAGGATCGGCAAGGCGAAGCCGAACACCGGCCCCGCTAGCGCGCTGTCGGCGGCGCTGTCCGGGCTGCTTTGGCGTTCGAGCACCGCCAGCGCGTACACGGCGCAGCCGCTCAATGCGAGCACCAAGAGCGGCGTCACGCCGCGCAGTCGCTCGCGCGCGAGCGCTGCGCCGACCGCAATGCCGCTCCGCACGTCGCTCATCGCGTTGCCGCCTGCGCGAGCCCGGCGCGTGCCGCGGCGAGCGCGTCGAGGCCCGGTGGGTCGTAGCGTAGCGCGTCGATGTTGATGGCTTCCGCGCGCGCGCTCGCGACGACGTGCGCCGCGAGGCGCTCGAGATCCGAGCCACGCACCAAGAGCTCGCCGCCGCCCGTCCATTCGACCGCGTTGACATCGGGGGTCTCGGAAAGCCGCGCTGCGAGCCGGCGCGGCTCCGGCGTGCGCACGCGCAGCGTGACTTGGCTGAGCGGCGGTCGCGCTGCGGCTGAATCGAGCCAAATTCCGCGTTCCAGCGCCCTGGTTGCGCCGCCGAGGCGCGTCGCGTCCTCGATGCGATAGGCGGTGGCGAGCACGACGGCGCCGTCAGCCGCATGGCGCGCGAGTGCCTCCAAAATGAAGGTTTCACTCAAAATGCCGACCAGGGCCAGCGGTTCGAACAGCGCGAGCAACGCCGGTTTGGGATGACTCAGCGCGAGCGCCAAGGCGAGCGCACGCATTTCGCGTGGCATGAGCTCTGAAGCTCGGCGCGCTGCGAGCTGAGCGATACCCGCCGCGTCGAGCACCGCCGCCGCCGAGCGGGTGTCGTGGCGCGCGCGCAACGCGAGCTCCAACGAGCGCGCGACGTGACGCGCGGGCGGCAGGCGTTCCTCGGCGAACAGGCTGCCCGTGCTGCGTCGTAAATCGGCATGCGAGAAGGGCGCTCGGTCGTCCACGGTGACGCGACCTGCACCGGGCAGCATGAGACCGGCGCACAAGCGCACGAGCGTGTCCGTGCCGTCGCGCGCGGTGCCGAGCACGACGTGCGTGCCGCTCAGCAGCGCGGCCGACACGCGCACCAATTCGGCGTGGCTGACGAGATCGAGGCTGAGCCGCGTCATGTCAGCGCGGCTCCCGCCCGCAGCAAGCGATCGAGCAGCATGCTCAGGGCGTCCGGTAGACTTGGGATGGCAGGATAGGCCCGAGAAAGCAGCACCGGACCGAGCACCAGCGCAGCCAGCAGGGCGCGCGGATGGCGCGGGGCGAGCTCCGCCGAGAACTGCGCGAGAAACGCCAAACCGAGCCCGAGCAGCACGGCATACAGCGCGACCGCGGGCGCCGTTACCAGCGCCCACATGGCCGGCAAACCACAGGCAACAGCCACGCCGACGAGGCACAACGCAGGGACGCCGATCAGCTTGGCGACGCGGCCGCTGCTGACCAGAAAGCGAGCGCGCAGCATGTCGCGCTCGGAGAAGCCGCGCTGTGCGGCGAGCGCTTCGAGCCCCGCGCGCTCGCTCTGGTTTGCCGAGATCTGCGCCGTCCCGAGCGCGCCAAGAGCACCCACCACCCAAGATAGCGAAACGAGCGCGGCGTGCAGCAACCCTTGGCTGACCTCGGGCTCACTGCCTCGCGCGAGCCAAAGGGCGACCGCATACCAAACGAAGACGCCGAACGCGTACAGCCGCGCGGCGCGCAAGCCGAAGCCCTTTCTGCGCCCGAGATCGAAGAGCGCCATGAGCGCGCGCTGGCGCCCGACCCGCAATCGCCACGCGGCGGTTGAGGAATGCGGTGTCGCGGCTCGAGCGTCGGAACTCACTCCAGCGAGTCTAGGGACATTTTAACGCTGGGTGAAAGCGCTCGCGCGCGTTCCAGCCAGCGTTGGGCGCCCGGATCGCCGAGCCTTTTGAGGCTGACGCCCAAAGCGAAGCTGGCCAGAGCGTCGTCCGGAGCGAGCGCGAGCGCGCGCTGCGCGGCGCCAACCGCCTCACGCGCGTGCCCGCGAGCCAGCTCAGCTGCGGCCAGCCAAGACAGAGCGCTGACGGCGTTGTCCGTGCGCCCAGTCGCCAGCGGCGACAAGCGAGCGATGGCGGCGTCGAACGCGCCGCGTCGAATTTCCAAACGTGCAGCGAGGATGCCGAGCTCCGCGTCGTCCGGGGCGAACGTGAGCGCTTGGTCGACGACGGCTGCCGCTTCGTCGGTGCGCTGCAAATGCAAGAGTGTCGCGGCGAGCCCGGCGCGTGCGTGGGGGTCGTCCGGGGCGACTTCGATCAGGCGTTTGAATTGCGTCAGCGCGTCCTCATACAGCCCGCCGTCGTACAGCAAGTGGGCGAGGTTGTTGCGCGCGGGAGCGAAGCCCGGATCGACGCGCAGCGCCTCGTAATAGTGCTGGGAGGCGAGGTCCGGGCGGCGTTCGCGCTCTTCGAGCACGCCCAGGGCGTGGTGCGGTTGCGCGACGTCTGGATTCAGCCGCCGGGCACGCGTGAGGAGCTGGCGCGCGCGCTCGAAGTTGCCGCGCTGCATTTCGACCAGCCCTTGGTTGGTCAGGGCGTCCACGAAATTCGGGTTGTATTCGAGGGCCAAGCTGAAGCGCGCGTCCGCCGTTTCCAGGTCTCCGGCGGCGAGCGCGTCGACCCCGGCCCGATTCAGCTCCAGGGCTTTGGCTGGCAGTGGGGCCGACCCGGCACACGCGACACCCCAAATGCACAGGCTGAGGCCAAGGGCGGCGATCCGCTTCATCTGCGCCCTTCGGCTCAGGCCTCGGATCGGTTGCGTGCGAACGGCATTCGGGTTACCCGAGTGCGCCCATGGCAAGCGATTCTGAGCCCGAAAGCAGCCCCGCGGAGCCGAAGGCCCCTTCCTCCGAGGCCCCCGCGTCCGCGAAAGCTGCGCCGAGCGATCGCCCGAAGAAGAAGAAGCTGCGCCGTCCGCGCCCGCCCATTCCGCGCACCGAAGAAGAGATCGACTCACCGACCAAACAGACGGTCGGCATGCTCGGCATCTTGTGCGTCATGACGATCATCATGTGGGCGTTCGCCCGCGGCGCCTGCAACTACCATCCGCCCAAAGAAACGCGCGTCCCGCGTCAGGTGACACTCGTCGACCTGGCGCACGATCCCAAGAACGCGGCCATCGAAATGCAGCAGCGTTGGCTGACGCACAACTTCGACGGTGCGCTCGAGCTCGCCACGGGCGGCGCGGCGCTTCAAATCCAGCAGGACAAAGCGGCTTGCGACGCGGCGTGTCTGGCCGCGCGACCCGCGCTGGAAAAAGCCGTGCTCACCTCCGCGGTGATGGTCGACGTGAACCCCATGGGCGCGACCGCGCGGGCCACCAGCGTTGGCTTGCCGGGCGGCTCGAAGAGCTATCTGGTGCACCTCGAGCACGCGGACACGATTTGGAAGGCGACCGAGATCAAGGTCGACACGGGCGCTCCGTACGTTGCGCCGACCACGTTGCCCGCTGAAACCGCCGCTCCGACGGGGTCCGCCGCGCCCGCCGCGTCGCACTGAGTGCTGGCGCCAAGGGTTTGGATGGTCACGGGCTGCGACGCGGCCTGCCCCAGCCTTCGGCGTCGATTTTCGCCGGAGGTGTGAAGCGTCGTTCAGATGCTCGCGAACCGCGCATTTCGGGAGCAAGGAGAGCCCTCGCAAATCAGAATCTGATGTTTAAGTTTAGACATCAGATTTGAGCATGAGCCTAGGCTCATCGCCGACGCCGCGAAGCGAGCGGTCGCGCGTCGGAATCTGTAAACGTGAACATCAGATTGCGCGTGAGTTTGGGGCGCCGGCGCGCGAGAAGCCGTCCGCGTCGCCGAAGGCTGCGCCGCGGGGCGCCCGGACCGCGTGACCATCAACGATCGTGTCGGGTGCGCGTGTCGCGTGCGCCGGGTCAGCGCTCGGCAAGCCAGTCCTCGAGATCGGAGCGCGAGGTGAGGCCGGCGGAGGCGTGGCGAACGGTGCCGTTTTTGTCGATGTAGATCAGCGTGGGCAGCATGCTGATGCCGTAGTTGCGGGAGATGCTGCCGTCGTCCATCGCGACGGCGAATGGGATGTGCCAGTCGGTTTTGATGCGGCTCGCGGCGGCGGGATCGTCGTCCACACTGACGGCGAGGAATGTCACGCCGTCGGCGTGGTGCGCTTGCCACGCCTCGACCAGGCGCGGTGACGCGCGCTTACACACGCTGCACCAACTCGCGAACACCTCCATGAGCACCGGCTTGCCGTGTTGGGCGGCGAGGCTCACGCGCCCCGCTTCACCGATCAGCGGTAGATCGAAGGCGGCCGCGGCGCTGCCCTCTTTGGGGCCCGAGGAATGGTGCACCCACTGCGACGCCAGCACGTAAACGCACGCGCCGAGCGCGCCATAGCGCAAGAGCTCGAACAGCTTGTCTCGAACGACGCGAGCGCTCGGTAGCTTCACGGCGCCAAAAGCCGCCTACCCACCACACAGCCCATAGCCCCCAACGCGAGCACGATCAGCCCGTGGCTCAGCCACAGATGCCAGGCCTCGTGGCTCGGGCAACCGATGCCCACGGCGAGCGCCCCGCCCACGCCGCCCACCAAACCGGCGAGCGCGCCCGACAAACGTGGCGTCAGCGGGTCTGTCCCACGCCATGCCAGCATGACTCCGCCGCTCACCAACGCACCGAAGGTCAACGCGACTAGCCCGCAGCTCCACGCGTGATCCGCGCGCGCACCGTGCGAGAACTCCGCGAACGGCACGTAGCTCCACGCCGAGTACGTGAGGTAGCCGAGGAACAATACGGGCAGTGCGACCGCGAGCACCAAACGCAACGTGCGCGAGCCGAGGGTGCCGCGGCCACGCGCCGGCGAGAAGCCGATGAACAGCACCGCCGCTTGCACGATGGCCCAGCCGAGCGCGCCGTACACCCCAGTGCGTAGCCCGAGCTCCGAGCGATGATGGCGAATCCCGAACCAGTACCCAACCCCAGCCACGAAGCTCGAGAGCAGGAGGCACAGCGTGAGCCGCGTCGCCGCCGACATGCTCTTCACTGGGCACAAGTTCTTCGTGCACGCGCTATGGATGGCCGCCGACACTTCCTCGCGGGGTACTTCCGGCTTTGGCCAGGGGAAATCAGCGAGTGGATCGTGCTTTGGTGTCGTCATGGCGTGCGCGAGTACTGCTCGAGCTCTTTGCGCAGCTGGTTGTAGCCGCGATGTACCCTAAGCTTAACGGCGGTTTCGGT
>DATHOI010000765.1:0-12011 GCA_035485095.1 Polyangiaceae bacterium
GCGCCTGCGTCGGTTGCGAAGCCGCCCGCCGCCGCGGCTGCCCCCGAGGCCGCCAAAGCGCCGATGCAACGCAAGGCGACGATGATTGGTCTCGGTGCGATCAATCCGTCGAACCGTCCGGCCACATCGACCTCGACTCCGAGCATGCCGGCCGCGGACAAACCCGCGTCGTCGTTCTTCCCGGACACGAAGTCGGAAGCGGACATGCCGCCGCCCGAAGACCGCACGGTGATGAAGCAAGCAGCCGAGCTGCTGCAGGACGCGCTGCGCGAAACGGGCAGCTCGATGGACGAGGTCGCGTCCGCGTCGAAATACGCCGATCCACCTGCAAAGCAGCCCGAGCCAGAGGCTCCGCCACGCACGCAGCGGTCCGAGCCGCCCGTGCGCACTGAGCCGAAAGCGGTATCCGCGCGTCCTGCTGCGGTCGCGCAGAAGTCCGAGCGTCCTGCGGCGCGGAAATCTGCGGTGTCCGAGGCGCCGGCCAGTCGCCGTGTCTCCGTGCCGGTCGAGGCGCCGATCGAGAACAGTGGCGGCGGAGGGCGCGTGGTGGTGATCGCGATTGCGATCGCCGCGGTGGCTGGCGCTGTCTTCTATCTCAACAAGAGCAGCGCGCCCGCGCCGACTCCGCCCGTGGCTCCGAGCGCCACCGCGGAACCTGCACCGACTCCGCCCGCCGCGAGCGAAGCGCCGCCGGTAGTGCCCGCGGACACCGCGGCGTCGGCTGCGCCGACCGAGAGCGCCGCGCCCGCTGCGTCGGCTGCGCCGGTTGCTCCAGCATCCGCTGCGGCGTCTGCACTTTCGGTGCCGCCGAAGGCGGTGGTCGCGCCTGCCGTCGTCGCTCCCAAGCCGCCGCCAGTCGTGCAGGCCAAGCCCGTCGCGAAGCCGAAGCCAGTGGCTGAGCCGACCGAGCCCAGCGTCGACAAGCCGGCCACGCCGAGCACACCGAGCACGCCCACGGCAGAGAAGCCGGCCACACCGCCGCCGGCTGCCTCTCCGACCCCGAAACCCGAAACGCCGGCGCCGAAGCCGAAGCCTGCCGAGCCGGCCGGTGACAATCCGTACTGAGTCGCGTCTCGCCTCATGAGCGGATCGTCTCGTCCTCCAAAGAGCGAGGTGGATCCGCGCGTCGGCACGCTGCTAGCTGACCGCTATCGCATCGACGCTCTCGTCGGTGAGGGCGGCATGGGAAAGGTGTACTCCGCCGAACACGTGCTGATGCGCAAGCGTCTGGCCGTGAAGGTGCTGCATCGCGAGCTGACGAGCGTGCCCGAGGTCGTCCAGCGCTTCGAACGCGAGGCGATGGCCGCCGCGAACATCGAGCACCCGAACGTCGCTGCAGCGACCGATTTTGGCAAATTGCCGGACGGCGCCGTGTACCTGGTGCTCGAGTTCGTGTCGGGTCGCAGCCTGCGGGACGAAATCGCACGCGGCCCATTTGCGGTCGACCGCGCGCTCGCCGTGGCGCGTCAGATCGCAGCGGCCCTCGCCGCAGCGCACTCGCAAGGCATCGTGCACCGCGATCTCAAGCCAGAGAACGTGATGCTGGTCGAAAAAGGCGGCGACCCAGACTTCGTCAAAGTGCTCGATTTCGGCATCGCCAAGGTGCCCATTGGCGACCTGCCTGGCGCGACGAAAGGCGGCAATCCGATCACCAAGGCGGGCATGGTTTTCGGCACGCCGGAGTACATGGCGCCCGAACAAGCGCTCGGCCAAAACGTGGACGGCCGCGCAGATCTGTATGCGCTCGGTGTCATCTTGTTCGAGATGTTGTCGGGCGTGCGCCCGTTCAGCAGTCAGAGCTCGGTGGGTATCTTGGGTCAGCAGTTGTCCAAACCGCCGCCCACTTTTCTGGAGCGCGCCCCGGGCATCGCGGTGCCACCGTCGGCCGAGCAGATCACGCACAAGCTGCTGCAGCGCGAGTCGGCGGAGCGCTTCGCTTCAGCGACCGATCTGGGTCAGGCCATCGACGCGCTGCTCGCGCCGCTGCCAGGTCGCGGCGGCTATCGCTTCACGTTGGCCGACGGCTCGCCGCAGTCGGTGCGCGGCTCCAACCCGAGCCACCCGGAGCTCGAAGCGCCGCTCAACTTCGACTTCGGGCAGGCGCCGTTGATGTCACCGCTCCCGGGCAGCGCGCCAGAATTGGGCCAGGCCGCGCCCGGCATCGGCGTGCTACTGCGGGACAAGCTGAACGAGCTCGTGCGCGCCAGCGATCGCTCACGCCGGCTGCTGCCTCGCCCCGTTCGCGACGCGATCCGTCTCGTGCCGACGCGCTTGCTCTTGCTCGTCGGCGCGGTGCTGTCCTTGCTATTGACGCTGCTCGGTATTTCCTTGTGTATCGCGCTCGTGCACGCCGTGCACGGCAAGGTCGTGAGCGCTCAGCCGAGCGCGAGCTCGGCGAGCGCGTCAGCGGTGCCGAGCGCATCCGTCGCCCCCGCGCCCATCGCGACCGCGTCCGACGCCGAGGTGCAAGATGCCGCCAAGAGCGGTGGCCCCGCACTCGAAGCGTTGAGCGAGAAATACCCCAAGGATCCGCACCCGGTGCTCGAGCTCGCGCGGGCTTCGGTGGCGGGGCGCGACTACGTCAAGGCCGTCGGTTTCGTGGGTCGCGCGTTGAATCTCGACCCCACATTGTCCGATAGCAAACAGGTTGCCAGCGTTCTGTTTCAGACCGCGCAGGTGAGGCCGGCCTCGGATGCCAGCTTCGCGCTGCTGACCGGCCCGATGGGCAAGCATGGCCCCGATATCGTCTACGACTTGGCTGCAACCGAAGTCGTCAAGCTGTGGGTGCGGACGCGCGCAGACCAGTGGCTGCGGTCCCCGGATTTCGATCGCCTGTCGACGCCGGAGCTCAGTATCGCGGTCGCGCTCCGTTTCGCGACCAGCTGTCCGCAGCGCTCTGCGCTGTTGTCGCGCGCCAAGACCGTCGGCGACGAGCGCTCGCTCGGCTATCTAAATATGTACAAGGCGACGACCGGATGTGGCCGTCGACACCGTGACGACTGCTACGCCTGCCTGCGTTCGGATTCTCGTCTGGCCGAAACCATCGACGCGATCAAGACCCGTACCCAAAAGTAACGAAGGCTGTTCCGTCGCTGTGCGCTGACCCTGCGGGATGCGTGCTCCAAAACCGACTGCCATGCCGCGCTGACGGCAGAAAAATCGCCGACAAATAGCGCGTTTCGCGGACAGGGAGGCACGGGTGTGCCGAGCTCAGGACACTTCTCTGCTCAGCACACCCTCGGAGCTAGCCCCATGAAAGCGAACGCGCTTTTTCTGCTCACGGCCGCCTTGGCCGTGGGTTGTTCTTCGACCGCCACAACGATTCAGCCCGCTGAGAGTAGCGCCGCAGGCACGGGCGGCCAGGGCAACACTGGCGTTGCCGGCGCCGCGAGCTTCGCAGGCGGCACGACAATCGCGGGTTTTGGCGGCTCTGCCAGCGCTGGTTTGGGTAGTGGTGGCGCCGCGGGTGCCGGCTTGGTGGGCGGCGCAGGCTCACTCGGCTCTGGTGGTACGCTGGGCGTTGCGGGAGCGGGCGCGGCTGCGGGGGCGCCTGCCGCGAGTGGCAGCGGAGGCAGCGCGGGTAGCGTGGCCGTTGGCGATCTGCCAAACCAGATCCCCGCCGACTACAAGGGCATGCCGTTCGGCGGCACGCCGCAGCAGATCCCAGGAAAAATCGAGGTCGAGCGCTACGATCTCGGTGGCCTCAACGTGGCGTTCAACGCCATGACTGGCGCGGCCTTCAACGCCTGCGGCTTCATGCGCACGGACGCCATTGCGCTCGAATGCACCGGTCAGCCCGGTCCGCAGGACCAAGATTTCGCCACGTGTCTGAACTACCCGGCCGGCTCGGTGTACGTCGGCTACATCGGCGGCGGCAATTGGTACAAATACAAGGTCGATGTGCTCGAGGCGGGCACGTACGTGATCTCCGGTCACGAAGGCGTGGCGCCCAACAACGCCGCGGTCACGTTCGCCTTCACCGACACAGTGAAGACGGCAAACGTCACGCTGCCGAGCACCGCCAATAAGTGCACGTCCGAGGCCTACCACGTCTGGGGCACACAAGACGCGCTCGCCGAAATCGAGCTCGCCCCCGGTCACTACGTGCTCACGCTCACCGTCGTCAACGCGGGCATGAACCTCGATTGGTTCGCGTTCACGAAAAAGTGAAGCCCGGCCGCGCCCGCATATCGACTCGGTCTTGCGGCGCGACTAGCGTGCGTCGGACAGTGCGCGGTCCACGATCACGCGCATGATCTCGATCGGTACGGCGCCGACGAAGAAGTAGTCGTTGACCAAGAAGGCCGGCGTGCCTTCAACGCCCACCGAGTCGCCGCTGGCCATGTCTTGCTTGATCTCGGCGTCATGGCGCAGCGTGCTGAGCCCTTCATGAAAACGTGTCGCATCGAGACCCGCTTTGGCCGCGAAGCGCTCCAGGTTTGCGCCGTCGAGCTCGGTGTCGGGTGATTCGTAGATCGCGTCGTGGAACTTCCAGAACGCTTGCGCTCCGCCCTCCGCGTACGCTTCGCGCCCCGCGTTGGCGGCGAGCCGCGCGTGCGAGTGGAAGGGTAGCGGATAGTCGTGCCAAACGAGCCGCACCTTGCCCGCATAAAGGCGCAGTAACTCGTTCAAAACAGGATGCGCCCGCGCACAGAACGGACACTCGAAGTCGCTCCACATCTGCACCACGACCGGCGCGTTCGCAGCACCCAAGCTGGGGTTTGCGCCGTTCGGCAGCGGCACCTTGCCGCGGTCCAGGCGCGTGACGGGCAGATCTTCGAAACGAATCGCAGCGCTCGAGCTCGTGGCCGGCGCCGAAGAGTCAGTCGGGTCGGGCGGTCCCTCAGCGGCGGTCCCGGAACCGGGATGCTTCGTGAGGTCGATCTCGCCAGGACCTTGGGTCGCGCGGGGAGGCAACGTGCCTCCCCCGCAACTTTGCGCAAGCAAAAGAGTGGCGCACAGGCCCACTCTCAAGCTTGCGCGCCTGCTCACTTACCTTCCGCCTCTTTCAAAGCGCGGTTGATGAGCTTCTTGAACGTGGCCTCTGGCTGAGCGCCGCTCACGTAGTAGCCGTTGATCACGAACGCGGGCGTGCCATTGATGCCCGCCTTGTTGCCGAGCTCTGCGTCGGCGTCGATCTTGGCTTTGTGTGTGCTGCCGTCGAGCGCAGCCTTGAACTTGTCCATGTCGATGCCCTGCGCCTGAGCTTGCTTCTCGAGCGCCGCGCGATCCGTGCGGGCCTCGTCAGCGCCATCAGCCGAGAAGATCGCGTCGTGGAAGGTCCAGAACGCGGCCGAGCCCTTTTGCGCGAACACTTCTTGGGCAGCTTCCGCCGCCATCGGTGCGTTCTTGTGGAAGGGCAGCGGCATGTGACGCCAGACGATCTTGATCTTGTTGCCGTACTCCTTTTCGATCGCCTGAACTGTCGGTTCGACGCGCTTGCAGAACGGGCATTGGAAGTCCGAGAACTCCTGAATCACGACCTTGGCGTTCGGGCCACCCTTGGCCGGGTCAGTTGAATCCGGAGCTGCGATGTCCTTCTTCTCTGGCGGCGGCGGCTCTTTGCCTTCCTTCATGATCTCGTCGTAGACCTTCGCGCGCGGCACGCCGCGAGCCACGATGGCCTTGGCCTTAGCCATTTGGTCGTCGATCGCTTTCTTGAAGTTCTCGAACGGTTGCGCGCCGCTCAGACGGACGCCGTTGATGAAGAAGTGCGGCGTACCACGGGCCTGCAGATCGCTGGCGAGGTCGATGCTGGCATCGAACTTGTCGGCGAACTTGTTGCCGTCGATGGCCGTCTTCACGTTGTCCCAGCTCAGCCCGAGCTTCTCCGCAATGCCCTTCAGGTCATCGTCTTCGAGCTTCGGGTTCGAGGCGAAGAGTTGGTCGTGAGCGTCCCAGAAGCCTTTATCGCCCTTGGCCTTGTACGCCATGCGAGCGAGCGTCGCGGACGGCTTGGCACGCGGGTGGAACGGCAGCGGGTTGTCTTTCCAAACGAAGCGCACGTCGTTGCCGTACGCGTCCGAGACCTGCTTCAGCGTGTCTTCGACGCGCTTGCAGAACGGGCATTGGAAGTCCGAGAACACGACCAAGGTCACCAGGGCGTCTTTCGGGCCCTTGACTGGATCGTCGTCCAAGATCGACACCTTCCAGACGCTCTTGTCTTCTTCTTCCGCGTCCGGTTTCGGCTTGTCGGCGGCCGGCTTGTCGGGTTGTGCGGTTTGGTTCTTGTTGGTGAGCGCGACGTACACGTCGCCTTTGCGCGTGCCGCTAGCGATCATCTTTTGCGCTTCGCCGAGCTGCGCGTCGATCACTTCCTTGAACTTGTCGAAGGGCTGCGCGCCGCTGACGGTCACGCCGTTGATGCGGAATGCGGGCGTACCGTTGGCGCCGATCTTGGTCGAGAGCGCGAGGTCCTCGTCGATCTTCGCCGAGAACTTCTTGGACGTGACGGCGGCGTCGAACTTGGCCTTGTCCACGCCCGCTTCGACCGCCCACTTGTCGAAGTTGTCTTGGGTCAGCGCTTGCTGATTGGCGAACGCGTTGTCGTGGAACTTCCAGAACGCTTCGCTGCCCTTGAGACCAAATACGGCCATCGCCGCCTCGGCCGTCGGACGCGCGTCCTTGTGGAAGGGGAGCGGGTTGTTCTTCCAAACCATGCGCACCTTGTCCGGGCCGTAGGTGTCGCGGATCTGCTTCAAGGTCGGCTCGACCCGGCTGCAGAACGGGCATTGGAAGTCGCTGATGGTGACGATCGTCACCGGTGCGTCGGGCTTGCCCCACTGCGGATCCCGTGAGGATACGGGCACGCTCGCGGTGCTCTGATCGGGAATGCCCGTAGCACTCCCACTTTCGGCCTGAATGTCCGGACCCTTACTCTTGTCGAGTCCGTACATCAGGAACATGCCGGCGATGAAGCTCATCAAGAAGCCGACGATTGCGGTTCCCTTGTTCATGATTGTCTCCCAAGCTCGCGCGTTGCCTCGAGGGCTCTACGCGAGCGTTTCCTAATTCTCGAATAATGTTGCAGACTAAAGATCTTGGCTGGCCTGCCGCGCGAAACCGCGCGTGAGCAAGGTCCAGAGTAGGCGTGCGTCGTGACGCGTGCGTGGCGTCAGCTCGTCGCCCGGAAAATGCTGGGCGTTCAGCCGCGAGGCGGTCGATCGATCGAGCGCGGGAAGCCGGTCGCGCACAGCTCATGCTCCGCAGCCGCCGCCGAGAGCCGTCCATTCACTGGAGCAGCGGCGAGTCGCGGCAAAACGGGCAGAGCGCGAATCGGTGACTCGGGCAGCACCAACTTCTGGGGTGCTTCACGGTTCGGGACCCCAGCGGCGCGCAGCGGAGCGCTTTGCTCGCACGGATTCTCGACGTTCAAACTATCCGTGCTCGTGGGCGAGCCGATCGGCGGCGCGGCCACGGTTTGCGCGTGCACGCCACACATCGGCACGGCTGCCGACGCGCTGTGCGCCCAGCCCAGCGAGAGCAGGAACGAAAGGAGGGTGCTGATTCGCATCCACCAGATGCGTCGAGAGCAATTCGCCGAGGGCATCCCAAAAACTCACTACGAGCCAGAGGCCCGAGGGTCGCGCGTTTCCAAAGAGTGTCGGCAGTCTAGCCGGACGCTCCGACCGCACAACCCGCCCACGAGCCGCCCCATTCCCGATTCGCGACGCAGAGGAGCACCCCCAAAAATATCTTGTGTTTTGTGATGGCGCGCATGTCAGTTTCTTGCCTACATCGAACTACATAGGCAAAGTGGGCTCATGTCCGCCCCCGAAGCAACCGGTAACGATACGAAATCACAAGAGAATATGGCCTCTGATTGTGATGCGCTGCCGCGTCGCTTCGAGCGCTACACATTGCTGAAGCGCATCGCGCGCGGCGGCATGGGCGAGGTCTACTTGGCCACGGCCGGCGGCATCGAAGGGGCCGAACGGCCCTGCGTCGTGAAGGCCATCCGACGCGAGCACGAAGAGGACCGCTCGTTCTTGGCGCGCTTCCTGGACGAAGCCCGCATCCAAGCCCAGCTGCAACATCCGGGCGTCGCGCAGGTGCTCGAGGCGACGAACGACGCGACCGGCAAGCCGTACGTGGTGGTCGAGTTCATCGAGGGCCGGAACCTGGGCGACGTGCGCTCACGCGCCGGCCAGCTCGGCGTGCGCATGGGCTGGCCCGAGTCGCTCGCGGTGAGCATCGTGATGGCCGACGCGCTCGCTCATGTGCACGAGCGCACCGACGCCGACGGCAAGCCGCTCGACATCGTGCACCGCGACTTGAGCCCACAGAACGTGATGGTGAGCTATGCCGGCGACGTCAAGCTGATCGATTTCGGCACCGCGCGCGGTCTGAACCGCCGTTGCCAAACGATCGCCGGTATCGTGTTCGCGAAGCCCGGCTACGTCGCGCCCGAGGTCGCCAACAACACGCCCGGCGGCGTGCCCGCGGACCTGTACGCGCTCGGCATCATGCTCTGGGAAATGCTGGCTGGGCGTCGCTTCCTATCCGGTGACGCGCCGACGCACATGGCCGCGGTGGCTGCCGGCAAGCGCAATCCGTCGGCGCTCGCGCAGCTGATCGGCGCACCGCCCGAGCTCGACGCACTGGTCGCCAAGCTCACGGCCGTGCGCGTCGAAGATCGCTACGGCTCGGCTCGCCAAGTCATGAACGATCTCGTGCGCTTGCTGCAGCGCGCGCCGAGCATGGCGGACGGAGACCGCAGCGTGCGCGGCCGCATCGCGCAGCTGATGCAAAAGCTCTATCCTGCCGAGCCGGCGCGCACTCGCGCCGAGTTCGCTCGGCTCATCGCGCAAGCGCGCGCCACGGATGTCCCTGCGCAAATCCTGCCGCCGTCGCCGCCTGCGCCGGTCGTAGAAGTCGACCCGACGCTGCTGCCCGGAACTCGCTACCGGTTGCTCCGCGAGATCGGCAAGGGCGCGATGGGCGTGGTGCACGAAGCCCAACACCTCGACTTGATGCGCACGGTCGCGCTCAAAGTCCTGGACGGCGAGCGTCTGGGCGTCGAGGCCGAGCGACGCTTCAAAGTCGAAGCGCGATCCATCGCGCAGCTCGCCCACGAGAACCTGGTGAAGTTGTTCGAGTTCGGCGTCGCAGCCGACGGCCGCCCGTTCTACGCGATGGAGCTGCTCAGTGGTGAGTCCCTCGACAAGAAGCTCGAACGCGACCACGGCATGGACTATCGCGAGGCGATTCGCATTGGCGTGCAAGCTTGCCGCGCGCTCGAGGCCGCGCATGCAGCGAGCGTGATTCATCGCGATATCAAGCCGGCGAATCTGTTCTTGTCCGACGACGGCAAGATCAAATTGTTGGATTTTGGGGTTGCCAAGGCAGCTTTCAACGTCGAATCCGACGGCGAAGGCATGCAGATCGTTGGCACTCCCGAGTACATGGCTCCCGAACAAGCCCGCGGTCATGCCGACGAACGCAGCGATTTGTATGCGCTCGGAGTGGTGTTGTTCGAGCTCATGTCCGGTCGTTTGCCGCACCAAGCAGAGAGCCCCGTCCTTTTGCTCGACGCAAAATTTCGTTCAGAACCCGAATCGCTTCGAACCCTCGCTCCCGAAAGAGGAATTCCAAAGATGCTCGACGCCACCGTCTCTCGCGCACTCAGCACGGATCCGGAACGCCGCTACCGCAGCGCTGCAGAAATGCGTGCAGCGCTCGAGGCCGCGCTGCACGAGCCCGCTCCGTCGTATACGCCACGTAAGCTCGTGGCGCGTGGTTTGGCTTCCGCGATCGCGTTGTCCGTGATCGGCTTGGTCGGCGCCGTTGCGCTGCACTCCCCGCTACGGGCAAGAGCCGTGTCGGCTCTTTCCCCCGTGCTGAACGAAGCCCAAGCGTTGCGGTTGCGCGCCGCCGAGCACATGCACGCGGCTCAGCCGCAAAACGCAGCACTCGCTCAGGTCGAGCCGGCCAAGGTCGATCCAGCGGCCGCGGCAGTGGTAGAAATAAAGGCGGCGGAGCCCGAGCCGGCTCAACCCGTCGCGCCGAGCCCCACTCCGAGTACGGAGCTGGCGACGGCCAACGCGGCCGCGCCCAGCGATGACGGAGAAGTCGAAGACGACTCGGCGAGCAGCGACAGCCCGCAGCCGGAAAAAGCTGCAAGTGCAAGCGCGAGCGAAGCCAGCGCGAACGGCGAGAAAGCGATCGCCGAAGCGCACGAGCTGGCGGCCAAGGGCAACAAGTTGAAGGCGCTCAACGTGCTCCGCCGCGCGGCCAAGAAGGTGCCGACGGACGCCAAGGTCTTGCAGGAGCTGGCGACCGCCGCGGAAGAGAATCGCGCCTGGGGCGAAGCCACTCGCGCTGCCCGGCACTGGGTTGCGGTCGAACCGAGCGCGGAGTCGAAGCTCGAGCTCGCGCGCCTCGAGCGCAAGACCGGCCATCGCGAGCGAGCGCTCGAGCTCGTGCGCAGCGTCGTCAAAGACAACCCCGATTCCCCCGAAGCGCACGCCATGCTGAGCCAACTCGGCGGCAGCGAGCGCGTCGCGATGCAGAAGTAGCGTTTCACTTCGGGGTTTGGCGGGCGCGCAGGCGCTCGGTGTTACGCCTCGTCCTCGCGTCTTGGGCTGCTTGCCGGCCGGACTTGAAGCCCAGCCCGCGAATCACCTCGGGGCTGGGCAGAGCGCTTCGGAACTGCCTACCGCGGCGCGAGATCTGATGTTTAAGTTTAAACTTCAGACTTGCAGCGAACCGGGGCAGCCGACGCCGGAAGCGGTTTGAACGGAGCCCGCGAATCGCCACTTCGGCGCTCGAGCTCACTTGCGGCGCGGCCACGCCGCCCTCGGGATGTCGCGGAGCAGTTGAAATCAGGGTCGACTCGGGTTTTTGGGCCGCGATTTGGCGCCATTCGGGCAACTCGGCCCGCTACCACGACAAATTGACAGCGTAGCCAGGGGTTGTCGCGGAAGTTCTAGTGCTAGAACGGCGCCGACTCGTCCCCCCGGCTCGGTAATGGCTCTTCCCCCCAGCAGCACTGGCAAGACGCTCGTCACGACGGGCTCGCCCGCGACGGTGATCTTGAAGTTGGCGATGCCGACGGTGTTGGCGATGCTCACTCAAAGCGCCGTCAACGAAGTCGACATCATCTTCTTCTCACGGCTGCCCTGTCCGGAGTCGTCGACGGCCCAAGCGGCGCTCCTGCCGTCGCTGATTCTGTTGTGGATGTTCGGCGGTTCGCTGAGCGCGATTTCGGTCGGCACGCAGGTGATTTCAGCGCGTCGCTTCGCGGAGGGGAAATCGGTCGACGCGGGCGCGGTGCTCGTCAATTCTTGGCTGTGCGCGATGCTCGCGGGCGTGGTGTTCACCGCGCTCGGTTACCTCGTCATGCCGCTCGCGCTACGAGCGTTGATTAGCGTGCCCGAGGTGCGCCTGGCTGCGCTCGGTTACCTGAAGTGGCGCCTGCTCGGTATCACCTCGATGGCCGCGACCTTCTCTTTCAAGGCGTTCTTCGACGGAATCGGCAAGACGCACGTGCACATGGTGGCCTCGGTGGTCATGAACGTGCTCAACGTGTTCTTGTGTATCGCGCTCATTTTCGGCCGCTTCGGCGCGCCGCGCTTGGGCATGACGGGTGCGGGCTTGGCCGGCGCAGCGTCGTCTTGGGTGGGACTCTTCATCATGGCGGCCTGGGCCACGCTCCGGCACTACCGCACGCATTTCCGGCCTTTCGACCTGACGTTGGCCTCGCGCCCGTTGATGACCGACATCTTGCGGCTATCGGTGCCGAGCGCGGTCGCCACGGTCGCAGTCATGAGTGGCTTCGCGCTGTTCTCTGGGATCGTCAGCCATCTCGACAGCATCTCGCACGCAGCGGTGTTGAACCCGAACTGTCCAGGGGGTCAGGCGGAGGCCGTCAATGGTGCGGCGACTGCGTTGATCGTCGAGATTCTCAAGTTGACGTTCACGGCATGCCTCGCGTTTGGCACCTCGACGGCGACGCTCGTCAGTCAGTCACTGGGTGCGGGTGAGCCCGACAAGGCCGTGCGCTTCGGTTG
>DATHOI010000766.1:0-4851 GCA_035485095.1 Polyangiaceae bacterium
TAGCTCGTGAGCGGAACGAAGCGCTGCGTGTTCACCGCACAGACATGCCCCGAGCTAATCTTGCCAGCCAAAATTAGACGCACGATCTGCTCTTCCGCGAACGGTCCCTCCGGCGCTCGCCCGCCGCCGCGGTTCACGAAAAATTCCGTCATGTCGGGGCCAAGCGCTGGGCACGCATCAGGTGCCGCCGAATTGGGCCACGAAAGCCCGATGAGCGTCGAGGGTCGGGTCTTCCGAGGTCGCCAACGTGCGTGGCCGATGGCCGGTTTGGAATTCGAGCACGGTGATCGTGCGCCCAGCCGCGACGAAGTGCGCTCGCCAATCCTTGACCGCGATGACGAACCCCGAACCTTCACGGCGGATGCGCCGAAATGCTTGCGGTTCCGGGCCCAACTTCAGCTGCGCCACGAAGCGCTCGCGGATCTCGAGCGCGTAACGCGAGCTGAGGAAAGCCAATTGCGCTTCGGCCAGCGGCGCAAACTCCACTGCATGGTCAGGCTGCGGATCGCTTGGCGCGTCGAGCCAGCCGTTGTTCGCGTCCGGCAAACTGTCGACGTACGGCACGTACGGTTTCAGATCGAGTACTGGGGTGCCGTCCAAAATGTCCAAGCTTTGCACGGACAGCATGAGCCCTTCGACCTTGCACAGCTCGACCACGCTGAGCCCGATTGGGTTTGGTCGATAAGGGGAACGCGTCGCGAACACTCCGCGCCGGAGTCCGCTGCGAGGCGGCGACACTTTTGGCTTCCAGGTGGTGTTCAGGTGGAACCAAAAGACCACCCAAATGAAGTTGAAGCTCTGAATGTCCTCCAACGCCTGTTCGAAGTTATGCCCAGAAAAAAGCTCGATCGTGCCCTCGACGCCGCGCGCCGCGGTTGGCTGGCGTGGCGCGTCGACCCGCTCCTTGAACGGCGAGTGCACGACTCCGATGGGCCGTACCGAGAGGCCTTCTGTCACGTCGGGATTGGAAGCCCAGCTCACCTTACAGCGCCGCGAGCACTTCGGCGGCGTGGCCTTCGGGTTTCACGTCCTTGAACACGCGCGCGATGCGCTCACCTCGGATCACGAACGTGGTTCGATGAATCCCTTCGTTGCCGCTCTTCTTCGGACCCCAAACGCCGAATTGATCGGCCACGCGGTGACCCGGGTCGGACAACAGCGGGAAGTTGAGCGCATATTTGTCGCGGAACGCCTGGTGGCTCGCTTGGTCGTCGGGGCTAATGCCGAAGACGTGCGCGCGAGCTTCGAAATCCGCGCGCGCGTCTCGGAATTCTTTGCACTCAATGGTGCAACCCGGTGTGTCGTCCTTCGGGTAGAAAAAGAGCACCACGGGTTTGTCGAGCAGGCTTGCGAGGCTGATCTCCGTGCCTTCGTCGGTCTTCAGGGTGAAGTTCGGGGCGGGCTCGCCCTCGTTCAGTATCGGCATACTCGGATCTCCTGGCGGGGGTTTGGCCGGCGCTGCCAGCGCTTTGGCTGCGCTCGGCGGCGTGGCCGGGCGCGTGGATAGTAGAGGCGAGGCAGCGCTTTATCCAGGCGTTTGGCCGCGCGCCCCAGTGCGCCCCGTCAATTTGCGACCACGGACCCCTTGTCAGCCCGGATCGCGATGGACACGTTTCTATGCGTCCCCGGCCGAAGCACTGATTGCCGGCTGTTGGCTGCGTTTAGCCCCGTGGCTCAGCGTCGCGGGCTCGCGCTGAGGTTTGTTTTTTCAATAGGAGGTTAAGTCATGCTCGCTCGATTCAATGATTGGAGTGGTTTTCCCGTATTTGGTGCGCCGCGCACGTTTCCCGTAGCGACCTTGCGCCGAGAGCTCGATCGTCTGTTCGGTGATTTGGAGCGCGCGCCGGCGTTCGGCGCCGTGCAGGCTCCGCCCGTCACTTTCGAAGACACTGGCAGCGCGTTGCAATTGCGCGCGGAGCTGCCAGGCCTGACGGAGAAGGACGTCGAGATCAGCGTCAGCGCGAACCTGCTCAGTTTGAAGGCCTCGCGCAAAACCGAAGCACCCGAGGGCTACACCGCGCATCGTCGCGAACGCTCGAGCTTTGCTTTCGCGCAGAGCTACGAATTGCCCACGCGCATCGACCCGGAGAAGGTGGAGGCCTCGCTCAAACAAGGCGTTTTGACGCTCACCCTGCCCAAGGTCAGCGAAGCGCTGCCGAAGAAAGTGACCGTCACCGCTGCGGCTTGAGCCGCGCGCTACGCTTCACTCGCATCACTCATTTCTGCTCATTTTACGGAGAATCACTGATCATGGAAAAGCAAGTCCAAGAGAAAACGCGCCCCGTGCGCGAGCTCGCGCCGAACGTCGACATCTTCGAAAACGAAAACGAGCTGTTGGTCGTCGCGGACGTACCCGGGCTCGACCCAAATGACATCGGCGTGCACGTCGACCTGCCGGAATTTCGGATTGAAGCCAAGGTCCAGGGCTCGCCGGACAAGCCGGTCGTCTATACCCGCACCTTTCGCGTGGATGAGCGCATCGACCCAGAGCGCGTGAAGGCGGAATATCACGAGGGCGTGCTGCGTGTGCACCTGGCGAAGAGCGCGGCATTCCGGCCACGTCGTGTGGAAGTCCGCTCCTCCTGAAACGAGCGCGACTTCGCGCGACGGCCTCATCGCGTCGCGGCACCACAAGAAGAGCGCCCGCCAGTTTGCTCCGGGCGCTCGGCCCTTCCAAAGCTGCTCGAGTCGAGGGTACTCTGCGCCGAAATGGCTGTCAGTCCCTTGGCAGGTAAGCCTGCTCCCGCAAACATTCTGATCGATCCGGAAAAACTCGTCGCTGCCTACTACAGCGTGCGCCCGGATCCCGAGAACCCGGAGCAGCAAGTGAGCTTTGGCACCAGTGGCCATCGCGGGTCTCCGGACGACGGCAGTTTCAACGAAGCGCACATTTGGGCGACGACGCAGGCTATCTGCGAATACCGCGCGGGGCAGGGCATCAGCGGTCCGCTGTATCTCGGGCGGGACACGCACGCTGCGTCCGAGCCCGCCGAACGCAGCGCGCTCGAAGTGCTCGCGGCCAATGGCGTCGAGACGGTCATTCAAGCGGGCAATCGGTTCACGGCGACGCCTGGCATCTCCCACGCCATTCTCGTGCACAACCGCGGGCGCACGAGTGCGCTCGCGGACGGTATCGTGGTCACGCCGTCGCACAACCCGCCCCGTGATGGCGGCTTTAAATACAATCCGCCGCACGGCGGCCCCGCTGACACGGATGCGACCGGCTGGATCCAAGATCGCGCCAACGCGCTCTTGCGTGAGAATAACGCCTCCGTCAAACGCCTGAGCTACGAGGCCGCGAAGCGCGCCGGGACCACGCACGAGGCGGACTTTGCTGCGCGCTACGTGGCGGAGCTCGCGCAGGTGGTGGACATCGCGGCGATTCGTGGCGCCAAGTTGCGGCTCGGCGCTGATCCGCTGGGCGGTGCGAGCGTCGCGTATTGGTCGCGCATCGCCGAGCACTACGGTCTCGACATCAGCGTGGTGAATCCGGAGGTCGACCCGCGCTTTGCGTTCATGACCGTCGATCACGACGGAAAAATCCGGATGGATTGTTCCAGCCCGTACGCCATGGCAAAGCTCGTCGGGTTGAAGAGCGAGTACGACATCGCCTTCGGCAACGATCCGGACTCGGATCGCCACGGCATCGTGACGCCTTCGGCGGGCTTGATGAATCCCAACCACTACCTAGCGGTGGCGATCCGCTACCTGTTCACGCATCGGCCAAAGTGGCCGCTGACCGCCGCGGTAGGCAAGACGCTCGTCAGCAGCTCGCTGATCGATCGCGTTGTGAAATCGATCGGGCGCCCGCTGAAGGAAGTGCCCGTCGGGTTCAAGTGGTTCGTGGCTGGCCTAGTCGACGGCTCCTTTGGCTTCGGTGGCGAGGAGAGCGCGGGCGCGAGCTTCTTGCGACTCGACGGTGGTGCTTGGACGACGGACAAAGACGGCATCATCCTCAACTTGCTCGCGGCCGAGATCACCGCCGTCACTGGTAAGGACCCCGGCCAGCACTATGAGGAGCTGCGGGCAGAGTTTGGCACGCCCTACTACACGCGCGTCGACCAACCCGCGACGCCCGCGCAAAAGGCCTTGCTCAAGAAACTGTCACCCGAGTCGGTTGCCGCGAAGGAGCTGGCGGGAGAGCCGATCTTGCGCAAGCTCACGCGTGCGCCGGCCAATGACGCGGCTATCGGCGGGTTGAAGGTCGTCGCAGAAAACGGCTGGTTCGCGGCGCGCCCGTCGGGCACCGAGAACGTCTACAAAATTTACGCCGAGAGCTTCAAGGGCGCAGCCCACCTCGACACTATCCTGGACGAGGCCCGGAAAATCGTGGGCGCCGCGCTCGGCGCATGAAGGCGTGATCCGCGGACACGCTTCACTCGTACTGGAAGGGTGCGAGCGCGGTTTGCAGTTTTGGTTTTTTTGTCGAGTGCGGCGTGCGTGCCCACTGAGCAGAACGCGCGCTCGGCACGCGCCGCTCCGCCCGCGTTGAGCGCCGCGCCGCCAGTGGTCGACATCGCGCGAGCGCGCGCCACTGGCAATCAGCAGCTCTTTGCTTGGGCGCCGCTGTCGAAGGAAACGTTCGCGCGCGCTCGTGCGGAGCACCGCTTCATCCTGCTGCACGGGGCCGCGGTTTGGTGTCACTGGTGCCACGTGATGGAAGCCGTGACGTATCGCGACCCGGAAGTGGGTCGGCTGCTCCGCGATCACTTCATCGCCATTCGCGTCGACATAGACTCGCGACCGGACATCGAGGAACGGTATGGAGACTGGGGTTGGCCAGCCACGATCCTGTTTTCTCCGGACGCGCAAGAAGTCGGAAAATTCCGCGGCTATCTGCCGCCCGCCGAG
>DATHOI010000767.1:0-24792 GCA_035485095.1 Polyangiaceae bacterium
ATAAACTTTCATGGTGCTCCAGTGCGCGGATGCGCTGCCTTTTCAAAGAGCAACGAGCTGATTCGCGGATCGTTCCGAAATTTCCCGCTCGAAGCGGGGTCCGATTGCCTTGGAACCTTTGCGACCCGTGGATCGTTCAGCTCAGGCGTGGCCATCGGTTTCGCTCGCTTCCCCGCTATCGCGACCTCGGCAAGAGCCCAGCGCTTGCCGAGCCCCACGCTCGGCTGGTACGTGAAGCCAATGCGCAGCTCATCGCGCGAAGGCGAGCCGTCGTTCGGGACGCTGCTCTTGGCGGAAGCCGACGCGCTGTACGGTTTCGCGCGCTACCTGGCTCGTGATGCGACGGTGGCCGACGATCTGGTGCAAGAAGCCTTTGCGCGCGCGCTCGACGCCCAGTCGCAATTTGCCGCCGGCACGAATCTCAAAGCGTGGCTCTTTCGCATCTTGCGCAACACATTTTTGGATCGCCGAAGGCGAGAGCGCAAAAATCCGGTCGAGCTCCGCGACGCCGACGAGAACCTGACGGAGGGGCGCGAGGTCTGGCTGCGCGGAGACATCGAGATGGATCGCCTGCGCGGGCTGGTCGCAAGCGATATCGAAGCGGCGCTCGCACGGCTTTCCGACGAAGCCCGCACCGTGGTGTTGCTCGACCTCGAGGGCTTCACCGAAACCGAGATCGCCAAGGTGATGGATAGCGCCGTCGGCACGGTGAAATCTCGCTTGGCGCGCGCCCGCGCCGCGCTGCGCGAAGCCTTGCAGGAGTACGCCAAATGAACGACTGCGACCAGGCACGCGAGCACCTGCTCGACGCCGTCCGAGGTCGGCTTGCCGAGCCCGAAGCCGCACGCGTCGAGCGGCATCTGGCAACGTGCCCCGAATGCAGCCGGATTTTCGAGCGTGAGCGGGCGCTCGAACAGGCGCTCGCCAAGCGCACGACCTATGCGCTGCCAGAAGCACTCCGTGAACGGCTCGCCGCGCGCGTTGCTCCGCCGCCGGCCAGGCGCCGCTTGGCACGCAGCGCAGCGATTTTCGGGCCGAGCTTGGCTGCGCTGCTGCTGGGTCTTTTCCTGGTTCAAAGGTGGTGGAGCCCCAATCAGGAGCTGGTCAGCGAGGCCGTCAACGACCACCTGCGGGTGCTGTACGCCGAGCACCCCATCGAAATCGAAAGCGGTGGCATTCATCAGGTCAAGCCGTGGTTCGCGGGGCGGCTCGATTTTGCGCCGGTGCTGAGCTTCAGCGGGGACGAAGAATTTCCGCTGGAGGGCGGCGCGATCGGGCTGTTCGTCGACCGCAAAGCTGCGACCTTCATCTTCAGGCACAAACTACACACGATCACGCTGTTCGTGTTTCGGAGTGAGGGTCTGAGCTGGCCGCTGCGTGGCAACGCGGCGCTCGGCGCGCTTTCGTGTACCAGCACGCGCGCGCGCGGCTTCAACACGCTGCTTTGGCGAGACGGGGATCTAGGCTACGCGCTGGTGTCGGACATGGACGCGAGCGAGCTGACGCGCCTCGGGCTCAAGATCAGCTCACACTGATCCAGCAGCTCCGTTTCGCTGGCACGGGCGCCACACTCTTTCGGGGGGTGCCGGCGGCGGCATGGCTAAGGGCGGCGCTGGACCGGCAGCGCCCGCGGCGCCGGCAGCGCCCCTCGCGGCTACCGCACCGTTTCCGACTCTCAGCAGAGCCGAGACGAACGAGCCGGGGACGAGCGACGAGTCCACGATACGCGGCTTTTCTGCCCTTTCGCAGCGCCGCGCGAAGGAGTATTCAAAGAGTGCGCGCCAGTTTGGTTTGCGTAAGGAGTTCTATTCACGATGCCCAAAGGCCAAGAAAAATCGAAGACGACCAACAAGCCGAAGCTCACCGTGAAGGAGAAGAAGGCGAAGAAGAAGGAAAAGGCGGCCTCCAAGTAGGCTCGCTGCCGCGGGTGGGCTCGAACGACGGTCGCGCGCCGCGCGACTACGCTCTCAGAGCCCACACGCCCAATCCGTCGGGCGCGGGCGCGTCGAGCGCCGCGATTAGGGGCAGCGCTTCGGAGCTTGATTCACGTACGCGGTGCCTAGATCAGTGAGCACGCCAGCACCGGCGAGTAGGTTCACGTTCGGAATGCCATCCGTGCGACCCGAGAACCACGAATAGCGGAAGACGCTCGGTTCGTGCTCGAGCCAGTTCGTTGCTTGGAGCGCGTACGTCTTCACTTGATCGGGTGTGTACGGGCCACCGTCTGCGCACGCGAACTCGGTCAGCCAGATGGGCTTGTTGTATTTCTCCATCTGCGTGATGTAGTCCTCGAGCGCGTTGATCGTGCAGGCGTACCAGTGCGCGCCGATGTAGTCGACCTTGCAGTTCGGGCACGCCGCGAAGAAGTCATCGAGCCACTGAAACGGGTCGGTTTGATTGCAATTGCCGGCGCAGTAGTTGACCGCGGGTGAAACGATCTGCAGCTGTTTTTGCGAGGCAATAGCCTCGATTTGCGGCCACAGCGCGGCCGCTGCCTGGGCCGTCAGATTCGCTTCAGTGCCGAAGTTGGGCTCGTTGAAGCCGAGCAAATACTTGGCACCGGCGGGGATTGCTTTCACGACGTTGGCGACGTTGAAACCGCCACCCCAAACCATGGGCACGAACTCCATGTCCATCGCCGCATACACGGGCGCGGCGTTGGCGCTCGGCGCGTTCGCCCAACCGTAGAACCAACTCACGCCAGATTTCATGACGCTCATGTCTTGGTTCGCGCTCGACACGTCGAACGCGTACGCGACGCCGCGCTTGTTCGAACATTCGGTCGCGGGCATGCCCGCAGCGCCCGCGGTTGCCACGGCGCCTGCGCTGCCCGCGACGCCCGCAGTGCCACCGGCGCCAGATCCGTTGCCGCTCGCGCCACTCGCGCCACCCACGCCGCTTGCGCCCGCGCTACCGCCAACCGCGGCGGAGCCTGCATGACTCGGCGCCGAGCCCGCCACGCCGCTCGCGCCGCCGCTCGACTGCGCGACGTTCGACCCTCCCGCGCCGGTGGCGGTGCCGAGCGGCACACTGCCGCCACTCCCTTGAGCGGTGTCGCCTGTCCCGCCATCGACGAGCTGCCCCGTCACACAGCCGGACATGAGCCATGCGACGAGCGAGCCGAGGCCGAGCAACGACGCGCCACCTAGAACACGCGCGCGCGCTGAACGCTTCGACCCGAACCTTCGACCCGTACCGCGGGCCAATAGCGCACGACTCTCTGAGGACTCCTTCTGCACGGCGCGGCCATGTGCAGCGCGATCGATCGAGATCTCGAAATCCTGCTCGGGGAACTGTGGTGTGCGGCAACGTTCGGTGTTTGGCATAAATTTCCAGAGTTTCGTGCGTTGAACGCGGTGCGCGCGGCCACATCGCGGGAGGCAGCCCTTGTGTGTGTCCGACACAAGCGACAGTTCGTCTCACACCAGCAACAAGAGCGAGCCTCGCTTGTGGCCGTGTTCTGCCCGTGAAAAGACGGAGCCCGATGACCGTTCGCGACAATTCCGCTATTTTTCCGATTCTTTTCGCCTGCCTCAGCGTGGGTCAGAGCGCCTGTCTGACGCCGCCGCCCGAGGGCGCGCCGGGGGCGGCGTCGCCTGGCGCGAGCACCGCGAACACTACCCTTCCGGGTGCTGGCTCGAGCGCCGCAGCGAGTGGGAGCGTTGCCTACAATTGGAAGAACGTCACCATCTTGGGCGGCGGGTTCGTGACGGGCAACGTGTTCAGCGTCGCGGAGCGCGGGCTCATCTACGCGCGTACGGACGTCGGCGGCGCTTACCGTTTCAGCAGCCACGACAAGGCCTGGGTGCCGCTCACCGATCAATTCAGCCGCGCAGATTCGAACTACGTCGGCGTCGAGAGCATCGCGCCGGATCCGTCCGACGCAAACGTCGTGTACGCCGCCGTCGGCACGAGCACCGCGTCTTGGGCCGGGCACGGCGCGATGATTCGCTCCCACGATCGTGGCGCGACCTGGCAGGTTACGCCGCTCGCCATAAAGATGGGTAGCAATGACTACGGGCGCTCCAACGGCGAGCGCCTAGTCGTCGACCCCAACGACGGACAGGTGCTCTTCTTCGGCTCTCGTCGCGACGGTCTGTGGAAGAGCAGCGACGGCTCGCTGACATGGGCAAAAGTCGACGCTTTTCCGGTCAAAACCGACAGCAACGGCTTCGGCATTCCGTTCGTCGTGTTCGACAAACAGAGCGGCAGCAAAGGCAAAGCGACACCCGGACTGTATGCAGGCGCGTCGTCGTCGGACGTGGGCCTGTATCGAAGCATGGACGGAGGCGCGAGCTGGAAGGCAGTGGCAGGACAACCCAAAGGGGTGATGCCGAGCCACGCGGATTTCGACAGCACCGGCGCTCTCTTCCTGAGCTACGCCAACGGTGTCGGTCCGGGCGAGCTCACGACCGGCGGCATCTGGAAGTACGAGCCCAAGAAAGAGGCCTGGACCGACATCACGCCCGTCGCGCCGAACGACGCGGACAAATTCGGCTACGGCGCAGTGGCTGTCGACGCTCAGCACCCGGGCAGCTTGCTCGCGGCAACGCTCGATCGCTGGACCAAAGGCGACGAGATATTTAGGACCAATGACGGCGGCAAGCACTGGACTCCGCTCATGCCGACCGCCGAGCGCGACGTGGCAGGCGCCGCCTACTTGACCTGGCATCGCCCCGGAAAAGTAGGACCGCCAGGCTGGGACGGCGACATCGACATCGATCCGTTCGACGGAAGTCATGCGTTGCACGTCACCGGTCAAGGCACTTGGGCCAGCAACGACGTGACGGCCGCGGACGGCGGCAAGCCGACGCATTGGACATTCTTCGATCGCGGACTGGAAGAGACCGTGGTCGCCACGTTGGTCAGCCCACCCGTGGGTCCGCCGCTGCTCAGCGGCGTGGGCGACATTTGTGGCTTCCGCCACGACGCTCTGGACGAACCACCAACACGCGGCATGTTCGAGAACCCGCTGTGCGGCGGCACCTCGAGCATCGATTTTGCCGAGCTGCAGCCGACGCTCTTCGCACGCGTCGGCAACGGCGGTGACGACAAGCACAAGCGCGGCGCGTTCTCGACGGACAGCGGCGCGACTTGGACCGAATTCGCCTCCGAGCCGCCGAAGAGCAACGGCAGCGGCAGCATCGGCGTGTCGGCAGACGGCAAGGTGCTGGTCTGGGCGGCGCGCGACGCAACCCCAGCCTTTTCACTCGATCACGGCGCAACCTGGACCACGTCGCAAGGCGCGCCCGAACCAACGAAGGTGCCGGATTGGGCGCCTGTGAACCTGCGTGTCGCGTCCGACCGCGTGAACCCGAAGAAGTTTTACATCTTCGACGAGAAGGAGGGCACGGTGTTCACGAGCGCCGACGGCGGCGCGCACTTCGCGGCCACCGTGCGCGGCTTGCCCGGCCTGCCCGAGTACCAACTCACCTCCGGCTCCGCTCACGCTGTCCCCGGCGTCGAGGGCGACGTCTGGCTCAGCACGGGCAAGGAGCTCTATCACTCGACCGACTCGGGCAAAAACTTTGCTCCGATCGTCGTGCAAGAGAGCCACTCCATCGGCTTCGGCAAAGCGGCGCCCGGCAAGACGTATCCCGCGCTGTACTTGATCGGCAAAGTGTCGGACGTGAGCGGCTTCTTCCGCTCCGATGATGCCGGCTCGACCTGGCAACGCATCAATGACGACGCCCATCAATTCGGCTTCGCAGCGCCGATCATTGGCGATCCGCGCATCTACGGCAGGGTGTACGTCGGCACGGGTGGCCGCGGAATCCTGTATGCCGATCCGCGCTGAAGTTTTGCATCGCACCGGCGTCGCGGGAATTTCCGTGAACCGATCGAGCCGGATCTGGTTTTTGGGGGCCACGATCGGGCTCACGTGCCTCGCCTGTCAGGGCGTGGGCCCACGCGCGGTCGTCAGACGGAGTAACTACGTCTTCGAGTTCGGGGACAATGCGCTCGAGGTCGACCCGAGCGACGGCGGTCGTACGCTGTCGTTGTCCGTAGCAGGGCGCAGCGTGGTCGTGAGTCGTGATGAGTCACCCGAGGCGTACGGCTCTTCATTTTGGCCGAGCCCGCAAAGCGACTGGGCGTGGCCGCCCCCGGCGAGCTTCGACAAGCTCGCCTGGCGCGCGAGCATCGACGGCGCCACGCTGGTGCTCGAAAGCGCGACCGACCCCAAGCTCGAGCTATCAGCGACTCAGCGCATCTCGGCACAGCCCGAGCGCGGTGCATTTCGCTTCGAGCTCACGTTGCACAACCACGGCGCTCAGGCGCGCCGCGTCGCGCCTTGGCAAAACACACGCATGCGCCCCAGTGGCCTAACATTTTTCCCGAGCCACGAAGCAATGCAGAGCGACGCGAAGCACCAGACGGAGCCACGAGCCGGGCTGATTTGGTTCTTGCACGACCCACACGCCCGAACCGACGGCGAGAAATTTTTCGATGACGGCGAGGAGGGTTGGCTCGCGCAGCTCGCTGGTGATTTGCTGTTCGTGAAGACATTTCCGGACGTGCCCAAAACCGCGCAGGCCCCAAAAGAAGCGGAAATCGAGCTGTATGCCGATGGCGCGGGGCGTTTCGTCGAGGTCGAGCAGCAAGGAGCGTACGTCGAGCTCGCGCCAGGCCAGAGCTCGCGTTGGGTGGTGCATTGGGCGGCGCGCCGTGTGCCGGCGAACATCGCGCGCGCGCCGTTCGATCCCGGACTCGTGGCGTTCGCCCGCTCGGTCGCCCGCGAGATACAAGGCAACTGAGCCCCTCGACTGCAGACTCGAGATGAAGCGGGCCACCACCGAGTGCCCAGCGCGCGAACTCGGACCGCCCCCTCCCGCGACGCGAAATCTGATGTTTAGGTCTAAACTTCAGATTTGAAATGAAACAGGGGCCGCAGTCGTCTTCCCGCTCGTCGCCATCGCTGGAGACCCTCGGTGATTGGAAGCCGCTGCGGCGATTGGAAGCCCTCGGTGATGGACGCCGAAGGCTGCGACGGTTGAGTCAGGCCGCGTGACCATCCCAAGGGATCTGTCGACTCAGGCAGGCAGGCCGTACGGAAATTCGGGCGTGGCTTTGGTGGGTACGGTGTCGTGAAATTTGGTCAGATCCAAGATGATGGTGCCGTCTTTTTGCTCGGTCAGAATGTCCGCGTGGCGCGCGCCCCAGAGCACGTCTTTGTGGGTGTAGTGGCGGCGCGCGTGGACTGGCTGCAGTGACGTGTCGTCGGTGCCGATCATGGACACGATGAACTCCATCTCCTCGGCGTTCATCTGCGCTTCGGTCACACCGTACAGCGGGCTGTCTTTGGTGATGCTGTGCATCGCCGTCCAGGAGCGCGTAAAGGCTTGAGAGCGCTCACGGACGAGCGGAATGTCGATCATCTTGTAAAAGGTCATGCCTTCGCGCGTGTGCTCGGTGCGCAGCATGACCACGTGCAGGAGCGCTTCAACGATCTGATTGCCGCGCTCGTTACCGAGTCGGAACATCATCGTGGGCACGCCGTCCATCGGGGTGATGGTGATGGTGCTCGTGAACGCGACCCGCGCCTGCAATTGCGAGAATTTGGAGAAGATGAGACCGGTCGCGACCGCGGTGAGGATCAGACTCACGACCGCTTCACACACGACGAGCCAGTTGGCGGCTGTCGACACTGGGTGCATGTCGCCGTAACCAATGGTGCCCATCGTCTGAACCGAGAAAAAGAAAACGTCCAAGAACGACCCGGGGCGCGCGTCCTTGACGCCACCGGTAACCAAGTAGAGCAGAGCAAACCCGGCGTTCAGCGTCAGGAACGTGGCGACGATCGCCGACAGCGCGAGCCACCACGGCGCCCGCAGGAAGCGATGGTGTAGGTCCCGGAACGGCGCGCGCGGCGCGCCAACGACCACGACGCCCGAGAGTGGATTGCTGCTGCTATTTTTGGGAGCCACGCGACGCGAGCGTGGTCAGCGCCGCGACTCAGCGTCAAGACGCGCGAGGCAACGCGGAATTTCGGGCGTCCGACTGAGCTTGCGCGAGGGGCAGTGTCACCACGAAGTGCGTGCCCTGGCCGAGGTCGCTCTGCACTTCTATCGTACCGGAGTGGGCCTCTACGATGCGCTTTACGACGGCGAGGCCGAGACCCACGCCGCCTGTCGCACGCGTGCGGCTCGGATCGCTGCGGAAAAACGGCTCGAAGATGCGGACTTGGTCTTCGGCCGAAATGCCGATCCCGCGATCCTCGACCTCGATCACCAAGTGCTCGCCGTCCGCGGACGGACGACCAGAAAGGCGCACGGGCTCTTCCGAGAATTTCTTGGCGTTGTCGAGCAGGTTGTCGAGCACGCGCCGCAGCAGGCTCGGATCCGCATCGAGCGTCGGCAAATCAGTCGGAATGTCGCAGTTGAGCTGCCGCTCCGGACAGCGCACGTGGAAGCGGGACTCGGCGGCCTCCAGCAACGTGCTGCCGGACAGCGCCTCGAAATGCAGTGGCGGCAACGCGTCGCCCGCCGAATCCCGAGCCAGGTCGCTGCGCGCGGTCGACATCACGTCGTCGAGCAATTGCTCGAGCTCGCCTAGGTCTTCACCGATGTCGCTCAGGTAGCTGCTGACTTTAGCGCTGTCGCCGTCACTGACGAGCTCGAGAGCCAGGCGAATACGCGCGAGCGGCGTCCGGAGCTCGTGAGAGATGTTGGCCAAGAGCTCCTTCTCCGAGCGACGCAGGGCGGCAATTCTGTCGGCCATGTCGTCGAAGGCACGGGCTAGGGCGCCGATCTCATCACGGCGTTTCGAGTGCAAGCGCGCGGTCAGATCACCCTTGCCGAAGCGGCGCGCGAGGCCCGACAAGCGAGCCAATGGCGCAGTGACCGAGCGCGCGAGCGGTATCGACACGAGCGCCAAAACCAAGAGCGCGACAGCCAGCTGCTTGAGCAACAACACCACGGGAAATTCGGGTGCGCGAAAGTGCAGCACCGCGTAGCGCGACACGCCATTTGCCGTCGGCGGCGAAAGCACGATACCCGTGCCACGGCCGAAGATGGCAAGCTCGTGCTTGAGCTTCTCGAGCTCGTCACCCGTGACTGGCGGGAGGGGCGCGTCGCCGTTGTGCGCGATCAGGTGGCCGTCGATCTCGTAGATCGACATCTCGATGCCGACGCGCGTCTTCAAGTCTTCAAGCTGCAAATTCAGCTCGGCCGGGCGATCGGCGAGCGCGGCCATGTGCCAGGCTATCCAAGTCGTGCTCGGGCGCGCTGGGCCGTCGAGCGCGGGGCGCAGCGAATAGCGCCCGACGAGGAAGCTCGCGCCCGCGGCCAGCGCGATCATGAGCACCCCGTACAGATAGACCCGAACTACGAACCACGGGCGAATGCCCGCGCGTTCATTCACGATGGCTCCTCCGCGACCAACATGTAGCCCGAGCCGCGCACCGTCTTCAATAACCGCGGGTGCCGCGGGTCGTCGCCGAGCTTCTGTCGCAAGCGCGAGATGCGCACGTCGACCGAGCGATCGAAGGCCTCCTCAGCGTTGCCCTTGGCGAGGTCGAGCAGCCGTTCGCGCGTCAACACTTTGCCCGCGTTCTCCGCGAGGGCGCGCAAGAGTGCGAACTCGTACGACGTGAGCGCCAAGACCTGGCCGTCGAGGGTGGCGCGCAAACTTCCGCTGTCCACCACCACGCGACCCACGCGCACTTCGCGAGCACGCGGCCCCGCGCGGCCCTCAGCGCGACGCACCACCGCTTGGATGCGCGCCAGGAGCTCACGCGCCGAGAACGGCTTGGTCACGTAGTCGTCAGCGCCGAGCTCGAGGCCGAGGACGCGATCAGCGACCTCGACGCGCGCGGTCACGGCGATGATCGGCACGTGCGAGTGTTCGCGGATCTCGCGACACACTTCGAAACCGCTCTTGCCCGGCAGCATCAAGTCGAGCACCACCGCATCGAACTCCGGACGCAGCGCCTCGCGACTCGCGGCGACGCCGTCACTGACGAGTGTCACATCGAAGCCGTGTTGCTCTAGATAGTCACGCGTCAGCCGCGCGATCTTTGCGTCGTCTTCGACGACCAGAACTTTGAGGCGCGCATTTTCCATGCTGCTTGGCAGCGTACTCGAACGATCGGACCCCCGCCCGGACAAATACAATCCGACACATTATAAGTGCATTTTTGTGCCGATTCCCGAGACGGTAGCCCGCCCAATGAAATGTATTCGCGGGCTCACACGTTGTGGTTTTCGGTGTTCGATCCTCAAACAGTCAGCGATGAACCGAGTTAGGCTAAATCTAGCAAAATGAGCGCGAGACCCGACGGAGCTGCCATCTTAGCCGAGACCAAATCGCGGCGGCGGCGAGCAAGAATTTATCAGTTCATGGGTCTCGTCCTGATACTCGGCTTGGGGGCGGGCTTTTACCTGTGGCGCGCGAAGCAGACCGCGCGCAAGGGCGTGCGCTACATCACCGCCACGGCTCAGCTCGGGGATCTGAAAGAGACGGTCACCGCCACCGGGACGCTCAAGGGTCTGGACTCGGTCGACGTGGGTGCGCAGATCTCCGGCAAGCTCACCAAGATCAACGTGGACTTCAACGACCACGTAACGGTCGGGGAAGTGCTCGCGGAAATCGATCCCGTGCAGCTTGCGTCGCGCGTCGATCAATCGAGCGCGCAAGTAAACGCCGCCGAAGCGGCCTTGGTGCTGGCCAAAGCCACCGAGGTGCAGACCAAGGCGCAGTACGCACGCTCCGTCGATCTCTCGCAGAAGGGGCTGATCTCCAGCAAAGATCTGGACACGGCCAAGGCCGATGAAGATCGCGCGTTGGCCAGCATCTCGTCGGCGAGCGCGAACGCAACGCTCGCACGCGCGTCGCTGAAGGACGCTCAGACGTCGCTTTCGTACGCCGTCATTCGCTCGCCGATCGACGGCATCGTGCTGGCCCGCTTGGTCGAGCCCGGACAAACGGTCGCCGCGGCGATGTCCGCGCCGGTGCTGTTCACGATCGCTCGCGACTTGACTCAGCTCCGCCTCTACGTGGACATCGACGAAGCCGACGTGGGCAAGGTCAAGGAGGGTCAGGACGCGACCTTCCTGGTCGATGCCTGGAGTGAGCACGCCTTCGTGTCGAAGGTCTTGTCGGTGCACAACCTGCCGACCGCGGGGCAGACCGTCGTCACCTATCAAGCGGTTCTCTCGGTCGACAACAATGACCGGCTGCTCCGACCGGGGATGACCGCCACCGCGACGATCACGACCGATGAGCGCAAAGGCGTGCTTCTCGTGCCAAACGCTGCTTTGCGCTTCAGCCCGCCCGCCAGAACCTCGAATAGTGCGGGCGGCTTTCCATTTCTCACCGGCATGGGCGGCCCACCGCGCGTGGGCGGCGGCAGCAGCAACCGCTCTCGGACGACGAACAACAAGAAGATCATCACGGCCGCCGATTCGCAGGGCCTGGTCTACGTGCTGGAGAACAATCGCCCGCACCGCACGGTGGTGGACATCGCGGGCACCGACGGCCAGCACACCGAGATCAAGACTGGCCTCACGGCGGGCACCGAGGTCATCACCGAGATCGACCAGAGGAAAACCGAGTGATGTCCGCGCCCGTCCTCCGCCCGGCACCGGACGACAACGCCATCATTCAGCTGCGCGGCGTCAAGAAAATATATGGCACGGGCGAGTCCGAAGTGCGCGCGCTCGCGGGCATCGACTTCGACATCACGCGCGGCGACTTCGTCGCCATCATGGGCACGAGCGGTTCGGGCAAGTCCACTTGCATGAACATCCTGGGCTGCCTCGACGTGCCGACCGAAGGCACTTACCAATTGGCGGGCGTCGGCACGAACGACCTACACGGCGACGGCCTCACGCTGCTGCGCCGCCACTATATCGGCTTCGTGTTTCAGGGCTTCAACCTGCTGAGCCGCACGACGGCGCTCGAAAATGTGGAATTGCCCCTGGTTTATCGGCGCGTGAAGATACGCGACCGGCGCGCCGCGGCGCTGCGCTCGCTGGAGCTGGTCGGGCTTTCCGACCGCGCTGACCACACACCACAGGAGCTCTCCGGCGGCCAGCAGCAACGCGTGGCCATCGCGCGCGCGCTGGTGACCGACCCCGAGCTCTTGCTCGCCGACGAACCGACGGGCAATCTCGATTCGGCGCGCACGCAGGAGATCATGGAGCTGCTGGTCGAGCTCAATCACACGCGCGGTATCACCATCGTGATGGTGACGCACGAACCGGACGTGGCCCGCTTCGCGCACCGCGTGGTCGTCTTCCGAGACGGCTTGATAGTCGAGGACTCCCGCCCCGAGCGAGCTCACTGATGTTCCTGCAAACCGTGCTCATGGCGTTGCGCGAGATTCGTCGCAATACGCTGCGCTCGGTGCTCACCATGCTGGGTGTCGTGATCGGCGTCGGCGCGGTCATCGCACTCGTGTCCGTCGGTCGTGGTGCCACGCAAAAAGTCACCGAAGACATCAGCAAGCTCGGTAAAAACTTGCTCATGGTCAGCGCTGGCGCGCGCGTCCGAGGCGGCGCGTCGTCCGCGGCGCAGGCCTTGAACATGACCGACATGCAGGCCATTTCCCGTGAAATTTCAGGGGTGCACGCGGTTGCACCCGGGTCGACGAGCACGCAACAGGTCATTTACGGCAATAAGAACGCGAGCACTCAGGTCACCGGTACCGACAACAACTTCTTCGAGGTGCGCGGTTACACCATCGACCAGGGGCGGCAATTCACCAAGGGCGAGGCCCAGTCCGGGCTCCCGGTGTGCGTGATCGGCAGCACGGTCAAGACCGAGCTCTTCGGTACCCAGGATCCGATCAACGCGGCGGTGCGCGTGGGCAAAGTCTCGTGCACGATCATCGGCACTTTGATCTCGAAGGGCACCGCCGGCTTGGGCCAAGACCAAGACGACCTCTTACTCATGCCGCTCAGCGCGTTCCAGCGCCGGATCGTCGGGAACACGAATATTTCTTTGATCCTAGTGTCCGCGGAAGAGGGGCTCGACACGTCGATCGTCGCCGAGAGCATTCGCGCCTTGCTCAGGCAAAGGCGCCACCTGACCCCGGGCACGGACGACGATTTCAACGTGCGCGACATGGCCGAGATCGCCGACACGGTGACGAGCACCACGAACGCGCTCACCGCGCTGCTCGGCGCGATCGCCGCCGTGAGCCTGCTCGTTGGCGGCATCGGCATCATGAACATCATGCTCGTGTCGGTGACCGAGCGAACGCGCGAGATCGGCATTCGCCTGGCCATCGGCGCGTTTGCGGGCGAAGTGATGATGCAATTTCTACTGGAGGCCATCGTGCTCTCCACGTTGGGCGGGGTGATCGGCGTGGTTTTGGGGCTGATCGGCTCGTTTTTTGCCGCTCGCTCGCTGCAGCTACCGTTCGTCATTCCGCCGGAGATCGTACTTTTGGCGTTCGCGTTTTCGGCGTTGGTCGGCGTGCTGTTCGGTTATTTACCGGCGCGTAAGGCTGCTCAACTGAACCCCATCGAGGCATTGCGCCATGAGTGACATCCAGAAAAAGTGTGCGGCGCTCGCGCTGGTAGCCGCCGCGCTGTGCTCGAGCGCAGCGCGCAGCGCCTCGGCACAAGACGCACAAGGTGCTCTCAGCAGTCAAAATGCGGTCGAGATCGCGGTCCAGAACAACCCGACCTTGCACGTCGCGCTCCTGCAAGAGCTGCAAGCGCGCTACGCCGTCACCGCCGAGGTCGCGCTGTACGACGCGATTTTCGATGCCAACGCGAGCATCAATCACGATCTTACTCCGAGCTTGTTCGGCACCAATGGCACGCTCATCAGCACCACGGACAGCATCAACCTCGGCGCGGAGCTGACCAAGACGTTTTCGTGGGGAACGATCGTGCAGGGCATGCTCACGGCGCAGCGCTTGGTCCGCGTTTCGCCGCCAATCGGCACCCTGGGTGGCACGACCGCGGTCGGCCCCGGCTATGCCCTGAACGGCACGCTCGTCATCACGCAACCCTTCTTGCGCGGCGCCGGCAACACCGTCGGCCAAGCGACGCTGCGCGAAGCACGGCTCAACCGCACCGCGCTGATGCTCGCCGCGCAACAAGCCGGCAGTCAGGTCTTGCACGACGTGCTCACCGCCTACTGGGAGCTTTGGTACTCGATGGAAACCGTGCGCATCGACACGGCCTCGCGCGATCTGGCCAAGGTTTTGCAGGTGCAGGCCGAAGAGCAAGTGAAGAGCGGCACGCTCGCCAACGTCGACGCGCTCACCTATTCGACACAAGTCGCCGTGCAAGAGGGCGCGCTCGTCGCCGCAGCCACCGACGTACGGCAGCGCTCGCTGACCCTAGCGCAGCAGATCGGTCGCGCAGACCGCACGGGACCAGACCTGACCTCGGCCGATATTCCACCGGACAACGTCACCGACGACATCGGTGAAGGGGCGGTCGCAGAAGCGTTGAAGGCCTCGTACGCGCTCAAGCAGCTCGAGACCCTGACGCGCGTCGCCGAGGACCAAGCAAAAATCGCTGGCGACGCGCTACGCCCGCAGCTGAACTTCGTGGCAACCTTGTCGTCGCAAGGCCTCGGCAATCGCCAAATTCCGCCCGCCTTGACGCAATTCAACGAATTGCAGGCGTACGGCGCGCAGGTCGGCTTGACGTTCGAAACCCCAGTGACCGATCGACGGCGCAGCTCACAAGTCGAGGAGGCGTTGCTCGCCGTGCACATCGCCGAAAAGCAAGCCGAGATCGCGCGCCAGCAGCTCGTGACTGACGTGCACTCCGCGCTCGCCCGACGCGACGCTGCAAAGCACCGCCTCGAGCTGGCGCTCGTCACCGAAAAAGTCGCGCACGACCAAGCAGACGGGCAGCGGGGCAAATTCCAAGCCGGTACGGCTCTCGCGATCGACGTGCAACAGGCGGACAACTTGTATCAGCAAGCACAGCTCAGCACGCAGCGCGCGCGTGTCGACGTCGTCGAAGGTGAGCTCGATCTGCTGCACCTGCGCGGCAAGCTCCTCGCGCGCTACGCCGACGTGCTCAGAAACTACAAGCCAACTGCGGTGATCCTGAAGAACGCCTCCGACCCGATGTGAAAGCGCTCAGGCTTTCGGCGGATACTGAGTCCGCAAACTCTCGAGCACGCGTTTCCAGGTCGCGCCGCCGTCGACCTCGAGCAGCCGCGCGATTTCCGCGAGCGCCACTTCCTCTTCCGGCGTCACCGCGTTGGGATCGTTCAATGCGTCAGCCGTGGCGCGCGCGATGCCCTCCGCGTGCAGCAGTAGGTCTGGCAATTCTGCGACTTCGACCTCGAGAAAATCCTCGTCGAGCGCGACCCCGAGCAACCCTTGGAGCCCCCTCTCCACGTAGCTCTGGGACGGCGCTTCCGAAAGCCAATTGTCGAGCACGGCGGCTGTCTCTGGCGTGAGGTGCAAGCGGCTGGCGGCAAACTTCCGAATCCGTTCGACCTCCACGCTCTCCATCTTGCCGTCCGCCCAAGCCACGTAGATGAGCGGCAGGAGCATCAAAGCTCGATAGCTGCTCGGCCGCAGCCCGAGGGCCATCAGCGTTTGTTCCAGCTCCAGCCGCGGCGAGCTCGCAGTCGACGACATATGACTACATTATCGGACTGTGCACACGCCGTCCACGCGCCCCGATTCTGCCACTTCGAGTTAGTGAATCATCTTGCTCGAAACGTTCCGAAAACCATTGGAGAAAAACCACAGGGTTACGATGTAGGACCAGCAGCTTTCGTTGGGCGTGCAGCGCGAGCGCGCTACACTTCCCGTGGATGACACGCCTGCCCGGAAAGCGGACCACCGGCACTTCGACGCCGCCGCCCGCTGGCGGAGAGGCAGACGCGCGCCGCGCGACGACGCAGATCCGTTCCGTGGGCAGTGCGCCGCCACTCGAACCAGCGCTGTCGCCTCCTGCCGCAGTCACCGCGAGTCGCCCGGAAATCCACCTCGAAGAACCATCGCCAGAAGGCTCGGGGCCAGTCTCGGGCCGGCGCATGATCTACGCGTCTGGCGCGGTCGTCGCTGACAAATATCAACTATTGCGGCCCCTTGGCGCGGGCGGCATGGGCGAGGTCTGGGTCGCTCATCACCTGGGCTTGGACATCGACGTAGCGGTCAAGTTCATCGGCGACGTGGGCGCGCAGGAGACCGGGCTGGCCGAGCGTCTGCTGGAGGAGGCGCGCAACACGGCGCGCCTCGGTCACCCCGCCATCGTGCGCGCGCTGGATTTCGGACACACCGGGCGAGGCGATCCATTCATCGTGCTCGAGTTGCTCGAGGGTGAAGATCTCGCGTCGCGCATCGACCGCGACGGGGCGCTCAGTCCGGAGCACGCCGTGTCCGTGCTTCTGCCCGTCGTGCACGCGCTGCAAGCCGTGCACGAGAGCGGCATCGTGCATCGCGATATCAAGCCGGAAAACGTATTTCTCGCCCAAGCCGAGCTCGGTTTGCAGGCAAAGCTGCTCGACTTCGGAATTTCGCGCAAGACCGATCGCGTCCGACGTTTGACCGTGCGTGATACCGCGCTCGGCACTCCGGACTACATGTCGCCCGAGCAAGCGCGCGGGGAAAACAGCGACGCACGCACCGATCAATGGAGCTTCTGCGTCGTCTTGTACGAGGCAGTGACGCGCAATCGCCCGTTCGAGGCCGACAACTACAACGCGCTCCTGCGCGCCATCATCGAGGCCACGCCGCATCCGCTGTACGCTCACGGCGTCGACCAACCCGAGCTTTGGGAGATCTTGGCCAAGGGGCTGTCCAAGTCCGCGAGCGATCGCTACGCTACGATTCGCGATTTGGGGGAGGCGCTCGCGGGCTGGCTCGTCTCGCGCGGGATCAGTGAAGACGCGGTCGGCACGTCACTGCGTCGGGCTTGGCTAAGAGAGGTCAGCGGGGTGGCCGCGGCGCCCTCGCCCTTCCCCGAGACCGAAGCGATCTCCGCCGTGAATGTGCTGGAGCGTGCTTCGACTCAAGTGCAATTGCCCGCGCTCGCGAGCGGCCCGACGCCCTCCCCAGAGGCCCCGCCCATCTCGGTCCGGATTCACGCCGCAGTGCCGGAAGCACACGCGCCCGTGATCGAAGCCTTGGAGGACGCGCTCAAGCCGGAGAATCACTCCGCGCCCGACCTGGCAGCGCTGGCCGAGCTGCATCGCGGCGGCGATCCGGAAGAGCGCTTCCAACGCGACGCTCAGCGCCGTGTGGTCATGACATTGGTCGTGATTACGCTCGGCGTCGTTGCGACGGCCTTGGCCATTCTGCTCGGCACCGGCGTGATCGTCTGGTGAGTGAGCAGCCACTTTCACAAACCCAAAACAGCTCGTAGAATTGTGGGGTGACCGTGATCATCCGAGCTGCCGAGGCGCGTGACCTGCCGGAGATTGCGAAACTCGCAGGTCAGCTCGTGCGCCTGCACCACGAGCTCGACGCGCCGCGCTTCATGCTGATCCCGAACGTGGAGGTCGGCTACGCGCGGTTTTTCGCTGGCCAGCTCGCGAGCCCAGAGACCATCATTTTGGCCGCTGAGCGCGAGGGTGAGGTCGTCGGTTATGCCTACGCGCGACTCGAGGAGCGTGATTGGAACGCGTTGCTCGACGCGCACGGCGCTCTACACGACATCTTCGTGACCGAGGCCGCGCGTCGCCAAGGTGTAGCGCGCCGCTTGGTCGAAGCGGTGCGCGAGCGCTTGCAAGGCAAGGGCGCACAGCGGTTGGTGCTCCACACCGCGAGCAAGAACCACTCAGCACGTGAGTTCTTCGCCGCCCTCGGCTTTCGCGAGACCATGATCGAGCTCACCAGCGAGCTATAGAAAAGATAAAGAGCGCGCGGAGACGCAGCGAAACACGGCGCGCCTCATGACGCTCCCGAGCCCGCATCGACGCCGGGATCTCGTTCTGACGCGACGCAGCAAAGGACCCGGTTGTGTGCGCAAAACCGGCGTAAATCGCGGTTTCTCCAGACGAAAAGAGGCCGGAAATCAGGAAACGCCCAAGAAACATTCCTGGTGTTGTGCCGAAAGAAAGCCAGCTGTAGATGGAACGCCCTTCGGTGATTTCTCCGCCGAAAAGGCCAGCTAAGAGGAAAAAAAAAATGAGCGGTAATACGGTCCGACAACAAGCGATTTCCAAGGCGTCGACGTTCCAGTCGAGCTCACCTCCGCTGACGTACAAGGAAATTTCGTCGGGCGAGCTGTTCGGCGCGAATGTGTTCGGCCTGTCGGCCATGAAGACGCACCTGCCGAAGGACGTCTACAAGTCGCTGAAGAAGACGATCGAAGGCGGCTCGCCGCTCGATCCCGCGACGGCTGATGTGGTGGCCTCCGCGCTGAAGGATTGGGCACTCGCCAAGGGTGCCACCCACTACGCGCACATCTTCTATCCGCTCACCGGCCTGACCGCGGAGAAACACGACAGCTTCTTCAATCCCGATGGTGAAGGCGGCGCGCTCGCCGAGTTCTCGGGCAAGAAGCTGGTGCAAGGCGAGCCGGACGCTTCGAGCTTCCCGAGCGGCGGCATTCGTGCCACGTCCGAAGCCCGCGGTTACACGGCCTGGGATGTCACCAGCCCGGCGTACCTGATGGAGACCGCGAACGGCATCACGCTCTGCATCCCGACCGCTTTCGTGTCGTGGACGGGCGAAGCACTCGACACCAAGACCCCGGTGCTGCGCGCCACCGCCGCGTTGAACACTCAGGCGCAGCGCGTCCTCAAGCTGTTCGGGCACGAGAACCCGGCCGCGGTGACCTCGTTCGCCGGCTGCGAGCAGGAGTACTTCCTGATCGACAAGGCCTTCTACTATGCGCGCCCCGATCTGCTGAACGCGGGCCGCACGCTGTTCGGCGCCAAGCCCCCCAAGGGCCAGGAGTTCGAGGATCACTACTTCGGGGTGATCCCGAGCCGCGTCATGGCGTTCATGTTCGAGCTGGAGCGCGAGCTGCTCGTGCTCGGCATTCCGGTGCAAACGCGGCACAACGAAGTGGCCCCCGGTCAGTTCGAAATCGCGCCCGTGTTCGAAGGCGCGAACATCGCTGCCGACCACCAACAGCTGGTGATGGTGACCCTGAAGAAGGTCGCCGAGAAGCACGACCTCGTGTGCCTCTTGCACGAGAAGCCCTTCGCGGGCGTCAACGGCTCTGGCAAGCACTTGAATTACTCGTTCGGCAACTCGACGCAGGGCAACCTGCTCGATCCAGGCGCGACGCCGCATGACAACGCGCAGTTCCTGGTGTTCTGTGGCGCGGTCGTCCGCGCCGTGTCGAAGTTCGGTGGCCTGCTCCGCGCAGCCATCGCTTCGGCCAGCAACGACCATCGCTTGGGCGCGAACGAAGCTCCTCCCGCGATCATCTCCATCTTCATGGGCGAGCAGCTCGCCGATGTCTGGGAGCAGATCAAAGCGGGCGGCGCAAAGTCGTCGAAGCTCGGTGGCCACCTGAAGATCGGCGTGGATTCGCTGCCGCACTTGCCGAAGGACGCTGGCGACCGCAACCGCACGAGCCCGTTCGCCTTCACCGGCAACCGTTTCGAGTTCCGCGCGGTGGGCTCGAGCCAAGCGCCGGGCATCGCGCTCGGCGTGCTCAACACGATCATGGCCGACTCGATCGACTACATCGCGACCAAGCTCGAAGCCGCTGTCGGCTCGGGGAAGACGCTGAACGCCGCCATCCAAACCGTGCTGCAAGAGGTGTACACCGAGCACGGCAAGGTGGTCTTCAACGGTAACGGCTACTCGGAAGAGTGGCACCAAGAAGCCGAGAAGCGCGGCCTCTTGAACCTCAAGACATCGGTCGACGCGCTACCGCAGTACGAGACGAAGGAAGCGATTGCGGTCTTCGAGAAGTACAAGGTGCTCAGCGCTCGCGAGCTGCACGCCCGCTACGAGATCTTCCTCGAGCAGTACGTGAAGACGATCAACGTCGAGAAGAACTTGGTGCTGCAAATCGCCAAGACGCAAATCTTCCCGGCGGCGATGCGCTACCAGACGGAGCTCGCGAGCAACGCTGCGGCCCTGAAGGCGGCTGGCGTAGCGGCCGACACGATGCTCTTGCAGAAGGTCTCGGGCTTGCTCGGCGACCTCGGTGGCTCGATCATGGCGCTCGAGAAGGCTGCGTCGCACCACGGCGCCAGCAGCTTGTTCGAGGAAGCCAAGTACTTCCGCGACTCGATCTTGCCCGCCCAGCTCAAGGTCCGTGAAGTGGTCGACACGCTCGAAGGCATCGTTGCCGACGACATTTGGCCGCTGCCCACGTACCAAGAGATGCTGTTCATCAAGTGAGCTGAACGACCCGAGAGCTCAGGGCTCTGGGTCGTTGCCCGCTTCGACAGCGCGCTACGCTTACGCCCCACCGAGGTAACTTGGTGGGGCGCTTTTTTTTGCGCGCTGTTCGTTGCCGCCGTGTGACCCAATGTGTTTGCCCCCGCGCCGGCGATCACAGCACAGCTGGCGATGCGGAACGGCGCCACAGCGCGAAGAACGCGCCCGACACAGGCCGAAACTGGCGGGGCCCAGTTTGGCCTGCTACTGATTTGGGGTTGGGAGCAGTCGGTGGGTCACTGGTACTGGGAGCAATGGGGTAATGGCGAAGATTCTAATTAGAAATGTGTTGATTGGGTTTGGGGTGGGGTTGGTGCTCGTGGTTGGGCTCAAGCTCGTCACGGGGTGAAAAGCGGGGGCAGCGCGCGCCGCCCTCTCGACACTGGGTCGGTTGCGCTCAATAGTCCGCGGCATGTCGACTCGGACCATTCGCGCGCTGTTACCCCTCGTACTCTTCGTTGCTTGCAGCGGCTCGACCCCGCCGGCCGCGAGCCCAGTGCCGAGCGCCGCTCAACCGGCAGCAGCGACGGCGGTAAACGTTCCTGGCTACGTGCACGCTGCGATCGACGCCCCCGATCGCAGCGCCGATGATCGCGCGCTCGACGCAGGCCGGAAGCCGGACGAAATGCTGGCTTTCTTCGGTATCGCGCCGGGCATGCGCGTCGCGGAGCTCGGCGCCGGCGGCGGCTACACGAGCGAGCTCTTGTCGCGCGTGGTCGGGCCGAACGGCAAGGTCTTCGCCCAGAATTCGCCGTTCGTTCTGGAGAAATTCGCGAACGTGCCGTGGACGGCGCGCTTGTCGAAGCCGGTGCTCGCCAACGTCGTGCGCGTCGATCGCGAGTTCGACGACCCGCTGCCACCCGAAGCGACGGACCTCGACGCCGTGCTCATCGTGCTCATCTATCACGACACCGTTTGGCTCGGCGCCGATCGCGACAAGATGAATCAGGCCGTGTTCAAAGCGCTCAAGCCCGGCGGCGTATACGGCATCGTCGATCACAGCGGCATTGCTGGCAGTGGGCTCAGCGGCGTGAAGACCGTCCACCGAATCGACGAGAAGACGCTGATCGAAGAGGTCGAGCGCAACGGCTTTCAGCTCGCCGAAGAGGCCACATTTTTGCGAAATCCGAGCGACACGCGCGATTGGAACGACTCCCCGAAAGAGGCCGGCGCTCGCCGCGGCACGTCCGACCGCTTCGTGTTGAAGTTCAAGAAGCCCTGACCCACATCTGGAGCGACCTCGAAAAGCGCGCTTTCCTCGGCGAAAAGCCGAATCCGAGGACGCTTTCCAGCAGGAACGAATTCGATATACTCGGGCGCGATGAACGCTCGAACCTGGTTCTACTCGTGCCTGTCTGGGTCTGTGTTGCTCGTAGCTTGTGGCGGAGCGGCTATCCCGCAGGATTCGCTGACCGCCGCGCAAGCGGACGTGAAGGGCGCGGAGGTGGGCGGCGCGGCCGACAATCCGAAGGCCGCTCTGCACCTGAAGCTCGCTAAAGATCAGATCGAAGAAGCGCAGAAACAAATCAAAGACGGCGACAACGAGTCCGCCGCACGCACGCTCGATCGCGCTCAGGCGGATGCCGAGCTCGCTCTCTCCCTGGCCAAAGAAGCGAAGGCCCAGGGTGACGCGAGCGACGCCAGCGAGCAGGTGGGTAAACTGCGCAAGGAGATCAATAAGTGATGACACCGAAGACGACGGCGATGACGATTCTTTCTTTTCCGGCTAGGCGCGTGACCCTGCCCGCGCTGATCGCCGCGGGCTTGGTCAGCTCACTTGTGGCCTGTGGCACTCCAGTCGCTCCGCAAGAGCTGATGGACGCACGCACGGCCTACGCGGAGGCCGCCAAGGGTCCTGCGGCGGATCTAGCGCCCGCACAGCTCGACACGGCCAAGACGTCGCTCGACGTGGCACAAAAGAGCTTCGACAGCGATGGGCCCACGCAGAAAACCAAGGATTTAGCCTACGTCGCCGAGCGCCGTGCCGAGATCGCAGCAGCCGAAGGAGGCCGCGAGAAAGCCGAGCGCAAACGCGCCGCCGCGGACAAAGATTTCAAGAGCACGGAGATCGAGGGCCTCGAGAAGACGAAGGAACAGCTCGACGCCGAGCGTCGTGCGCGCGAAGCCGCCAACAACGACGTGACGAAGACCAAAGCCGAGCTCGCCACCGAGAAAGCTGCACGCGCAGAGGCCGAGAAGCGGGCCGCCGCCGCGCTCGCGAGCCTGCAAGAGATTGCCAAGGTGAAAGAGGAGTCGCGCGGCGTCGTCATTACGCTGTCAGGCTCGGTGCTCTTCGCCACCGGCAAGAGTGATTTGCTGCCAATCGCGCAAGAAAAGCTGAACCAGGTCGCCAAGGCGCTCACCGATCAAGGCTTCAAAGCCATCGTGGTTCAGGGCTACACGGACTCGCGCGGTAACGCGACGGAGAACGATAAGTTGTCGCTCAAGCGCGCACAGTCGGTGCGCGACTACCTGACGACGCAGAGCATTCCGCCCGATAAGATCACGGCCGAAGGCCTGGGCGCGAATAAGCCCGTGGCGCCGAATGACACCGCCGAAGGGCGCGCCGAAAATCGACGTGTCGAAATCGTCGTGACGCCCGACAAGGGCTGAGCACGCGGGCTGACGAGCACGAGGCGCTCGCGTGATGCGCGGCGCCTCAGCTCAAGCCGGTGGCTTCGTCGACACCCAGCATTAGATTCAGGCACTGCACCGCAGCGCCGGAGGCGCCTTTGCCGAGGTTGTCCAGGCGCGCGACGAGCAAAATCTGCTCTTCATGCCCGAACACGAAGAGCTCCAGGCGATTCGTGTCGTTGCAGGCTAGCGGGTCCAAGTAGCCGTCTTCCAACAGCGACTCTGCGTCGAGGGGTTGCACGACGACGAAGCGCTCGCCTTGGTAGTGGCCGGCGAGCACCTCGTGCACGTCACGCGGAGTGAGCTTCTTCGGTAGCAGCCGAGTGAAGAGTGGCACCGACACGAGCATGCCCTTGTAGAAGTTGCCGACGACCGGCTCGAAGATCGGCGCTGAGTCTAGCCCCACCACGCGCTGCATCTCCGGTAGGTGCTTGTGTCGTAAGCCGAGCGCGTACGGGCGCGACCCACGCAGGTGCTCACGCAGCTCCGCTGAAGCCGTGTCGTAGACGGCGATCAGCTTCTTGCCGGCCCCGCTGTAGCCAGTGAGCGAATGAGCCACCACCGGGTAGTCCTTGGGCACGAGCCCACGCGAAACCAAGGGCGCGAGCGCCGCAACGAAGCCGCTCGCGTGGCAGCCCGGCACGGTCACCCGGTCCGCTTTCTTGATGCGGTCCCGCTGCCCAGAACCGAGCTCGGGAAAGCCGTACACGAAATCCGGGCTCACGCGATGCGCGCTACTCGGATCGATCAAGCGTGTGCGCGGATTCTCGAGCAACGAGGCTGACTCTCGAGCCGCAGCGTCAGGCAAACAAGTCACGACGAAGTCGACTTGGTTGATCAGCTCCTTGCGCGCGGCCGGATCCTTCCGCTTCTCGGCGCTGAGCTCGCAAAGCTCCAGATCGGCACGGCCCTCGAGGCGCTCCTGAATCTGGAGACCCGTGGTGCCTTCGCGCCCGTCGATGAAAATCTTGTGCATGGCCGATTCCGAGGCCGAATATTTACGGCAAAGTCGCCATGCGCGCCAGCCTCGGAATCAGTCAGGGCTACTTGTTGTCGAAACCGATGTCGTCGAAGTAGAGGTTGAAGTTCTTCTCGTCACCGGACCAGGTCGAAAACCGCAATTCCCACGTGGATTTCAGGTCGAACGCGCTGCCCTTCCCCTTCAAGAACTCCGCGATGGGGATACGCAGCTCGTGCCACTCGCCATCGAACGCCTTGGCGTCGAACTTCGAGAGCAGCACGTCCGCGGATTCTTTCTTACCGTTGGAACAGCCGAGCACGATCGACACGCTACCCGGATCCGGCGCCTCTGCCGGTGACTTGGCCTCGACCTTGAACCAGAAGCTCAAGTTCTTGAAACCGGTGATGTCGCTGCCGCCGTTGGGAGGCCACCAACCGAACCAGTTCCAACCGCCGCCAAGCCAATCCGGACCCTCGCCGTGAAAGCGCAGGCCGGTGCTGCCGTCGTGACCCACGCTGGGCACGGCAACCAGCGTAGCTTTGCACGGCACGTCCTTCTTCCCGCAACCGGTCCATGATTTTGCGCTGGAGCCGACGCCTTCGCCGTTCCAGACCAGGGCTTTGCCGTCCGCACCGGCAGTTGGAGCGACGCTCCCGGGTGCAGCGTTAGCGCCGGGAGCCGCCGTCGGGCCTCCCGCGGGCCCGACACACGCGCTCAGGCCCGCAGCCAAGACCGGAAGCAGGACGAGAAGTGACTTCGTCATCGTCATCGGATTCTCACGGCAGGAACTGCAGATCGTCAAGCGTGAGGTCGACCATGTACGTGGTCGGCGACGCGCCGCCAGCGCCGGGAGCCGCCGTCGGGCCTCCCGCGGGCCCGACACACGCGCTCAGGCCCGCAGCCAAGACCGGAAGCAGGA
>DATHOI010000768.1:0-2416 GCA_035485095.1 Polyangiaceae bacterium
GAATACCAATATATTGTAAGCGCGGGCATAGCTGCGCGCGAGCGCGGCGGCGGGGGTTCAAATTAACGGCCCCGGGCCCGGCAAAACGTGCATTTGCGGACCTGGCAGGCTAGGGTGAAGGGACGCGAATCGCGTTCCGCCGTCGCTCCAGCCCCTTACAAAAAGGCTCTGATTTTGGACGAAGAAGGCAAGGACCTGGCCGACGACGCCGAGGCCAGCGAAGCCTATGGCGCAGATTCGATCAAGGTGCTGCGTGGCCTGGACGCCGTGCGGAAGCGCCCAGGCATGTACATTGGCGACACCGATGACGGCTCCGGCCTCCACCACATGATCTACGAGGTGGTCGACAACGCCATCGACGAGGCGCTCGCTGGCCACGCGAAGCTCGTGACCGTGACCCTCAACGCCGACGGCTCGTGCACCGTCACCGACGACGGACGCGGCGTTCCGACCGGCATCCACGACGAGGAGGGCGTGTCGGCCGCCGAAGTCATAATGACCCAGCTGCATGCGGGCGGCAAATTCGACCAAAACTCCTACAAGGTCTCGGGCGGCCTACACGGGGTTGGCGTTTCAGTGGTCAATGCGCTGTCGACGCGACTCGTGCTGCGCATCTGGCGCGACGGGCTCGAGCACCTTATCGAATTCGCGGGCGGCGATGCGGTCGCCCCGCTCAAGGTGGTTGGACCTGCTCCGATCGTCGACGGCAAGCGGAAGCGCGGCACCGAGGTCACGTTCACCCCCTCGCCCGAAACGTTCACCATGGTCGAGTTCGACTATGCGACCATAGAGCACCGCCTGCGGGAGCTGGCGTTCCTCAACTCGGGCGTCCGGATCGTGTTGACTGACCTGCGCCATGCCGAGTCGAAGCGCGAGGAGCTCTTCTACGAGGGCGGCCTCGAAGCTTTCGTGCGCTACCTCGACCGCGCCAAGACTGCGCTGATTGATAAGCCCATCCTCATCAAGGGCGAGCGCGACGGCATTGTCGTCGAAGTCGCTCTGTGGTGGAACGATAGCTACCACGAGAATGTGCTCCCGTTCACGAACAATATCCCCCAGCGCGACGGCGGCACGCATCTCATCGGCTTGCGCAGCGGGCTCACCCGTCAAGTGGTCGGCTACGCCGAAAGCTCGGGGCTGCTGAAGAAGGAGAAGGTCGATCTTTCCGGGGAGGATACCCGCGAGGGCCTGACCTGCGTGCTCAGCATTAAATGCCCGGATCCGAAATTCTCGTCCCAGACGAAGGACAAGCTGGTCTCTTCCGAGGTCCGCCCGGTCGTCGAGGGCCTGGTCAACGAACTGCTGTCGCAATGGTTCGAGGAGCACCCGCAGGAGGCGCGGGTGGTCGTGGGCAAGGTGGTCGAGGCGGCGCAGGCGCGCGAAGCGGCGCGCAAGGCGCGCGAGCTCACCCGCCGCAAGGGCGCGCTCGACATCGCGAGTCTCCCTGGCAAACTTGCCGACTGTCAGGAGCGCGACCCGGCCAAGTCCGAGATCTTCATCGTCGAGGGTGATTCGGCCGGCGGAACCGCCAAGCAGGGCCGCAACCGCGAGTTCCAGGCGGTGCTGCCGTTGCGGGGCAAGATCCTCAACGTCGAGCGCGCTCGCTTCGACAAGATGTTGTCGTCCGAGCAGATTGGCACCCTGATCACCGCGCTCGGCGCTGGCATCGGGCGGGACGACTTCAACCTGGAGAAGCTGCGCTACCACAAGATCATCATTATGACCGACGCGGACGTCGACGGTTCGCACATCCGCACCCTGTTGCTGACGTTTTTCTTCCGACAGATGCGCGCCATCATCGAGGCAGGGCATCTGTTCATTGCGCAACCGCCGCTGTTCAAGGTCAAACGCGGCCAGTCGGAGCAATATCTCAAGGACGAGCGGGGGCTTGAGGATTATCTGGTCGAGGCGGGACTCGATAGCGCGACGCTGACGCTCGCCAACGGCGAAGCACGCGCAGGCGCTGACTTACGCGCGCTGGTCGACGAGGCGCGCGCCTTGCGTCGGCAGCTCGATGGCCTGCATTCGCGCTATAACCGCGCCCTCGCTGAACAAGCTGCGCTCGCTGGCGCGCTCAGGCCCCTGAGCGGCGCCGATGATCCTGAGGGTGAGGCGCGCGCGGGGTTGCTTGCTGACCGCATGAACGCCATTGCCGAGGAGACCGAGCGCGGCTGGAGCGGCCGGCTCGAGGCGAACGGCTATGTGCTGACGCGCGAGGTGCGCGGCGTTCGGCAGGCGGCGGCGCTCGACGCCGGCCTGCTCGCTTCGGCCGACGCGCGCCGCCTGGGGGAACATGCGCGGCCGCTCAGCGAAGCCTTCTCCGAGCCGGCGACGTTTGCGCGCCGCGGCGACACGACCACTGTCTCCGGTCCCTCGGAGTTGCTCGAGGCGGTCAACGCCGCTGGACGCAAGGGTG
>DATHOI010000769.1:0-3649 GCA_035485095.1 Polyangiaceae bacterium
CCGCTGAACGGCATGCCGGTGATCTTGCAAGTGATCGGGCAACTCTTGCCCACGACGCACATGGTGGCGATCATGCGCGGCATCGTCTTGCGCAACGCGGGGCCGCTCGAGCTCGTGCCTCACGTCCTTTCGCTAGTCGCATTCGCCGTGATCATGATTTGGCTGAGCGTGCGCAAAGTCAGCAAGGTCAGCTTCTAGAACCTCGCGCGTCCGCGAGGGGGCCGGCGTCGATGGGTGCGCTCGAGCCGAGGCGCGAGGTGTCGCGTCGACGCCTCGCGCACGGCCGGCCTCTCGACGGCTACTTGGCGAAGTAGGTGGTCGCTCGCTTTTGCCCTTTGCTCGAGAGCTTCTTCTCACTCATGAGTCGCTTCACGGGCAAAGCGAGCTCCTTCGTCGGGATAGCGAGAATCTGCCCGATCTGTTCGATGCGTTGGCCGGGATTTTTCACGACGTGCGCGTGGAATTTCTTCACCAATGCTTCGAGCTCAATGGGGGTGCGTTTTGCTCCCTTGCGCCGCCCCCGGACGGCGACCACCGAGCCTCGCGCGACCTTCGAAGTGTGACGCGAGGGCGCTGCCCCGTCGCTCAACACGGCTTGCACGGACTCGAGCGCAGCTTGCCTAATCAGGCCGCTTAGTTGCTCTACGAATGCATCAACGGCTGCGCGGATCGCAGTATCGGAATTTGACATTGCCCCTTGTTACGTCGATTGAAATGAATCTGTCAACGTAAGCCGACCCGCGCCGCGCGAGGCAACGGCTTTTACTGCGTGAGTCGTGAATATTTGTTTAGAATGCCATACTCGTTATTGGCTCAATGCTGACCCAAAGTCCTCAGGTCCTGACTTCGCGTGGTGTGGCGAGCGGGGATGCCACCGCGACGGGTGAGGGACCTCGTCGAATGATGAGGCGCAGACGGAACCCTGCGTCCAAGGAGAGCGGGGTCGTCACAGGTGTCGCGAGTGAATCTCGAGTCGAGTGCCGTTGATGCTGGCGCCGAGGTTGGGGAGGCGTGCCTCAGTGCGCCGCGCACATCGCTGGCAAATTCTGCGGATCTGGATGCGTCCTCCCGTACAGCTCTCCTCCGACGCGATGAGGGGTTGCTGAATGTTTCGTGTTTGTGTCCACGGACTGTCTAGCCGCGGTAACACGCGCCCAGCATGACGAGAGCTAGTGGTTGGTGGTAGTCCATTGCGCGGGGCGCACGCCCTACTTCAATTGAGGAGACCGAGCATGAAAATCGCGATTATTGCTGCCGTGCTGGCCACGTCGGCTACGGCCTTTGCATCTGGCGGTTATTGGCTGAACGCCACCGGGCAGCCAGTGCGTGACGCCGCGGGCGCCTGCTGGCACACCGGCACCTGGACGCCCGCAGACGCCATCCCCGGCTGCGATGGTAAGCCCTTGGTCGCGCCGCCCGCGCCGCCCGCGCCGCCGCCGCCGCCCGTCGCGGCAGCACCCGCGGACAGCGACCACGACGGCGTGCCGGACACGATCGACAAGTGCCCGAACACGCCGATGAATGACGTGGTCAACGCGGAAGGTTGCCCGGAGAAGTTGGACAAGGAAGTCACCATCGGGCTCGATGTCGAGTTCGACTTCGGTAAGGCGACGATCAAGGGCGACGCGACCAACGAGATCAAGAAGGTCGACAACTTCATGAAGAAGTTCCGCTCGGTCAAGGTCACCATCGAGGGTTACACCGACAACGTAGGCAGCGCCGAAGAGAACAAGAAGCTCTCGCAAGAGCGCGCCGATGCCGTGAAAGCGGCTCTCGTGGCAGGCGGCGTGGACGGTTCACGCCTCAGTGCCATCGGTTTCGGTCCGGAAAACCCGATCGCCGACAACAAGACGGAAGAGGGCCGCGCCAAGAACCGCCGCGTCATTGCGCACGCCAAGGCCGAGGTCGAAGTCATCGAGAAGAAGAAGTAACGGCTCGCTGAAAGCGCTTCGCTCGCGGGACACTCGCAGACGGCTTCGTGCCTTTCGAGTGTCCCGCTGAGCGCGCGACGCGCCGCGAAGCGCTCAGAACGTGCGGAACGCGGCGACCGCGAGCCCGAGACCGGCACTGGCTGCTGCCAAGACCGCCGCGCCAGAGTAAGCGACGAACGCAACACGCGTGCGAGCTGTCGCATTGCCCCGCTGACGGCACTCGGCAAAGTGCGCGATCAACCCAACCCAAGCCAAGGCAACGACCGCCATGGCCAGATGCTCTTTGCGCTCGAACGCGTTCCCGAATGCGGGCGAGGTTCGAAAAATTCCCGGCTTCAGCAAGGAGCGGTAGGCCGGGTACAGCAGCGCGCCCATCAGACCGGTCAGCGTTACGAGGCTCGTGGCGATTGCCGCCGCGAGCAGGGCCCGGCGGTGAGCGGAGCGCAGCAATATCGCCGGATGGAACAGCGCCAGCGTCGACAACCAGCCCAAGTGCCCGTGAATGTGCTCGAAGAGTCGAAGCGCCATGTTCGTCCAGCCTGCTCGTGTCAGGGGTGCTTACGGGAAGAGCAGGATTTCTGCCGTAAAGAGCAGTATCGCCAAGCCGAGCCAATTCGGCAGTCGAGCGAGCCACTTCTCGTCCCCGAGAGTGAGCAACGTCGAAATGCCGCCCAGTACGAGGCTCGTGATTGCGGCAGCAGCGCATGTTGCAAAGAGTGGGATCGCCGAGAGCGCTTTGACGACTTGCGGATCGCGCTGCGCGACGTGAAGCGCGTGGAACAACATATATGAGTAGAGAAAGCTCAGCCCGACGAAACTCGCCAGGGGTGTCGCGAACGCCGTCCGCGCGCGCACGCGCCTTCGCTGTGTCACTAAGATCGTATTGGTGCCGCTCAACTCAGCAGACATGTGGCTTGAATTAACATGCTCGCGTTCGCGCTCGTGTGATGTTTGCGTGAACACGTGCCGAGTCGGCCCGCCGACTTTCTGTGCAGCGATTTGCCCCACGCGCTGCGCGCCACAAAAGTTCCACGAGATCGTTTCGTCGGAGAGCTGGTGCGATCGCCTATACAGGTCGTCGACTGCATGAGGGCTAGTCCCGAAGGAGGAGATACGATGAAACGTTGGCAACTGCACTTGGGTGCGTTCACTGTATTGGGTATTTTCGGAGTCGTGGGTTGTGGTTCGTCGGAGGGCGGAGTCGACAGCACGTCGTTCGCACTCGGGTCGACCGATCTGGTAATCAGCCAGGTTTATGGCGGTGGCGGCAATAGCGGCTCGAAATACGAGAACGACTTCATCGAGATATTCAATCGTAGCTCCGTCGCGGTGAGCGTCTCCGGTTGGTCGGTTCAATACGCTTCTGCGACCGGCTCGTCGTGGAGCGTGACGCCGCTCAGCGGCACCATTCAGCCAGGTCACTACTACCTCGTGAAAGAGGCGGCTGGCACGGGCGGCACCACTGCGTTGCCGACGCCGGACGCAACGGGCACGATCAGCATGAGCGCAACCAGCGCGAAAGTGGCGTTGGTCAGGAACCAAACTGCGCTCACCTGCGGAACCAGCTGTGTGCCAGCCACCGCGATCGCCGATTTCGTCGGCTACGGCTCGTCTGCCAATAGCTTCGAAGGCAGTGCCCCGACCGCGACCCTGGGCAACACGACCTCCGCGCTGCGCGCGGGCGCGGGTTGCACCGACACCGACAACAACGCGAGCGA
>DATHOI010000770.1:0-10688 GCA_035485095.1 Polyangiaceae bacterium
GGTTCGAACGCTCGTCGTAGATGCGCTCGAGCGCCGTCAAAGCCGGCAGGTAGAACGGATCCACCTCGAGCGCGCGCTTGTAGAACGCGATACCTTGATCGGCCTGACCCATGTTCCGGAACAGGAGCTCGCCCAAATCAACCAGGATCGCTTTGCGATCCTCATTGGCCACCGCGACATCCAAAGCACGGGTCAGCGTCTCGCCGACTTTTTGCCACTGCGCGCCCATGCGGTGAATGGCGGCCATCTGGCGCAGGACCTGAACGTTGTTCGGGTCGAGTGCCATGATCTGCTGGTAGTACGGCTGCGCGTACTCGGGGTGACCGAGGTCCTCGCCGTACCACTTACCGAGGCGCAGGCAGAGCCGGATCTTCTGCTTGTCTTCCGTCTGCTCCGGTAGCCAAGCGTTCGCGGTGTTGATCAGCTCACCCCAACGCCCGGTGGCTTGCGCCATGCGTTCCAAGTAGCGCGCGGTCTCGTCGTCGCTGAAGTCTTCCGCAAACGCGTTGACCAATGCATCGAAGGCTTGGTTCTTGTCCTCGAGGCGCTCCTCGAAAACACGCGCAATGCGCCGTAGGAGCTCGTTCTTCTCTTGCACCGACTCGCGCGTCTCGAGCCGATTCAGGTAGAGCTCGACCAGTGTCTCCCAGCGCCCCGCTGCAGTGTGCAGGCGCTCCAGTGCTTCGAACGCTTCCTGATGCGCGGGATCGATACCGAGCACCTTTTCGAAGGCCGGCGTCGCTTGGTCGTAGTCGTTGACCTCGCGCTTCCACAGCTCGGTGACCTCGAGTAGCTCGCGGATGCGCTCACTCGGCTCTTGCAGCGCTTCAGCGCGCTGCATCTTCACACCGATGACCTCGACCCAGCGCTCTTCAGCGCGGTAGATCGCTTCGAGCTCGGCCATCGCCTCGAAGTCGGTCGGATCCACCTCGAGCAGGTGACGCCAGGCTTCGGCCGCGTCGAACGGCTGGGCCAGGACGGCGCCGTAAGTCTTGCCGAGCTCCCGGTAAATGCCCTTGAGCTCTTCGGCCTCGAGCAGCGCCGCTGCCCGATCGATCGTCGCGTGCAGCGCACTCACCAGCTCGTTCGGGTCTTGGCGCGTGCGCCAAACATGAGCAATGGCGCGCAATGCTGCGACGTTCGAAAAGTCGATATCGAGCACGCGCTGCCAGGTTTCGAGCGCTTCGTCGTCACGGTTCAGTTGCTCGGCAAACAGCCGCGCGCGGCGCGTGAGCACGTTGACGCGATCTTCATCCGATTCCGCGATGTCGAAATGGCGCTCGAGCACATCCGTCAGCTCGGCCCACTTGCCCTGTTGCTCGTACAAGCCCGCGAGCGCACCGAGCGCTTCTGGATCCTCACCGCGTAGGTCGAGGACGCGCTTCCAACCTTCGATCGCGCCGTCGACGTTGCCCAGGCGTTCTGCGGCCAGATGCGCCATTTTCGCGCGAATTTCCGCCTCTTGGACGTCGCCCACAGCGTTCTCGAGCTCGCGCTGATACACCGTATCGAGCTCGCGATACGCTTGGCTCTGCTCGTAAATACGACCGAGCGCTGCGATGGCGTCCTCGTTGGTCGGCGCGAGCTTGTCGAAGATCGCGCGATACGCGCGGATGGCGTCTTGGGTTTGTGCGAGGCGCTCCTCGTAGACTTGACCGAGGCGCGTGTAGAGCTCGACCTGCTCGTGCTCGTCATCCGCGGAGACCGCGCGTTGCTCGAGCACTCCGGCCAGCTCCGGCCATTGTTCGAGCGAGGTGTAGATGCGGTCCAAATTGGCCAGCGCGTCGCGTTCTTGCGGCGCAACGGTCAGCACGTAGCGATACGTCTCTTCCGCTTTGGCGACGTCAGCCAGCTCTTCTTCGAACACCCGGGCCAGACGCTTGCCCACGATGGCCTGCGTGGCGGGCTCGATACCCTCGATGCCGAGCACGTCGGCATACGCATTGGCGAGCGGCTCCCAGCCGCCGTCGAGCATGCTCGCGAGTCGTTCGATTTCTTCACTCGTGCGTTCGTCGAGCGGTCCTTCTTTGATCGCGCGCACGTGCACGTTGAACGCGAGCACCGGATCGAGCAGACGCTCTTCGGCGTCTTCCGCGATGCGGTGGTACATCGCGATGCGCTCTTCTTGACCGACGGTGTGCGAGAGCTCTGCTTCGCGGACGCGAATCAGTTTCTCCCACTCGCTCGAGGCTTGGTACAACGGCTCGAGAATTTCGCCGATTTCGAGCTGCTTCGTGCCACTTTCGAAGAGCGCTTCCAGTGCTTTGAGCGTGTCTTCGTGCTCCGGCGCAGCGCTGATCACTTCGCGGTACGCAGCGATCGCCTTGTCCAGATCGCCGAGCCGCGTCTGGTAGACCTGCCCCAGGCGATACTTGAATTCCAAGATCTCGTCCGGGCTCTGCCCGATCTCGGACTCGCGCGCGAGCACCTCGGACAGATCTTGCCAACGCTCCATCTGCGTGAAGAGCCGGTCGAGCGCACGCACGGCGCTTTGATTCTCCGGATCGGCGGCGAGCACGCGGCGGTAGCGCGTCACCGCATTCTCCAGACTTTCGAGCTGCACTTCGTAGACCTGCGCCGCGCGCAGGCCGAGCTCGACGAACCGCTCGGGTTCGCTCTCGAGCTTGTCCAGCTCGGAGTCGTACAACGTCGCCACGGCGGGCCAGCGATCGATCATCATCGCCAGCCGCTCGAGCGAGCCCAGAGACTCTTCGTTCTGACTGTCGACGCCGATCGCCCGCGCGTAAGTTTCGAACGCCCGGGCGTGATCCCCGAGGCTCTCCTCGTACAAGCGCGCAATGCGGTGCAAGAGCTCCACGCGCGCGAAGGCGTCGTCGGTGAAGCGAACCTGTACCTCGAGTACGCTGATCAGCTTCTGATACTCGCCGATCGCGTCGTACACCGGCTCGAGCACGGAAGCTGCCGCGAGCGGCGCGCGCTCGCCGTTCTTGATGCCTTCGAGGGCAGTCAGGGTCGGCGCATGATCCGGCTGAATATTGAGGATCTCACGGTACAGCTCGACCGAACGATCGATGTCGCCCAGGTGCTTCTCGTACAGCTCGGCGATCCGATACTGAAAGCTCACGGCCTCGGTCGGGTCCGCAGTCAGCTCGGCTTCGTGCTGCAGAATGCTGAGCAGCTCCTGCCAATTTTTGGCGGTTTGGTACAGCACGTCTAGCCGACTCAACGCCGTGAGGTCGTCGGGGTCGAGCTCGAGCACCTTTTGATAGGTGTCGATCGCGCGCCGCACGTCGGATAGCTCTCGCTCGTAGACGGCTCCGACCTGATAGAAGATGAGCTTCTTCTCTTCGGTGTCGAGCACGAGGTCGGCCTTCTTCGAATAGACCGAGAGCAACTCTTCCCAGCGCGCGAGCCCGAGGTACAGCTTCACCAGCGCGTCGATGCTGCGCAGATCCTCGCCGTCGATCTCCAGGATCTTCAGATACACACCGATGGCGTGCTCCTGACGCTCGAGCACTTCCTCTTCCAACGTCGCGGCCTGATAAAGCGCGGCTTTCTGCGCCTCCACGTCGTCGAGGATCTGCGCTTTGCGCTGCAAGATGAGCGACATGTCCCCGTAGCGCTCAGCCTGTTGGAACAAAGTCTGCAGCGATTCTGCCGCAGCCAAGTTCGTGGGGTCGATACTGAGCACCTTGCGGTACAGCTCGATCGCGCGATTCCCGTCGCCGACGAGGTTCTCGAACACGCTCGCTGCCGACGAGTACAAACGGCTGCCAAGCTCTGGGTCTTCTTGGGCGGCGGCGAGTTGTTCGAACACGCGCGCCAAGTCCTGGAAGCGACCAGTGACTCGAGCCAAGCGATCCAAACCTTCTTGCGTCGCTTCGTGAGCGGGATCGACCGCGAGCGCGCGCGCCAACGTGTCGAACGCCGCGTTCACGTCGCCCGCGGCGTCTTCGTACAGTGACGCGATCTGGTGCAGGAGCTCGACTTTGCGCGACACCTCGTCAGCGCGACTGACCTGCACTTCGTGCACGCCGATCAGCTTCTGATAGTCACCTTGGCTGCGGTACAGCGGCTCCAAGATCTCCGCGATGGCAAGCGCGTGAGCGCTGTCATTGGACAACCGTTCTAGCGCGCCGAGCGCATTCTGATTCGTCGGATCGCGATCGAGGACTTGGCGATAGCCCTCGATTGCCGCATCGGCTTGACCCATCTTGCCTTCGCGAAGCGAGGCCAAACGCAGCATCAAATCGCGCTGCGCGTCGTCGGTGTCGGCCAGACCGAGCTGCGTCTCGAGATTGTCCGCCAGCTCGTTCCACAAACCGCGCCGCGTGAACAGGCCGTCGAGCGCGTTGAGCGCGACTTGGCTCGTCGGATCGAGCGCCAACACCTCGCGATACGCAGCGATCGCCTCGTCCGGCTTGCCGAGCTTCTCTTCGTACACCTGCGCCATTTGCGCATAGATGGCTTCACCCTCGGCGCCATCTTGCGCAAGATCGATGCGCCGACGAAAGACACTGATAAGCTCCTCCCAATGCCCGGTGCTCCGGTACAAGGCGTCCATCGCGTGCAGCGCCTCTGCATCTGCGGGGTCGAGCGCGAGCACCTTCTCGTAGCTAGCGGCGGCCTGATCGACCTTACCGAGGCGCTCTTCGATCGCCGCGAGCCGCATCCAATATTGGCGAGCCAACGCAGGCTCCGACAGCGAGCCAGCGACCTCGTTGTAGATGCCGCGCAACTTGTCCCATGCCCCAGCCTGCTCGGCCAAATGCTCCAGCTCGAGCAAGGTTTCGCCTTGGGACGGATCTTCCTTGAGCGCGCGAGCCTGCGCATTGAGCGCGCGGTCCAGCGAGCCGAGTTGATTGGCCGCGGTCGCAGCGATCTTGCGTAAAAGCTGCACGCGTCGTTCGACCTGCGCGTCACTCACCGCCAAGATCTCGAGTGCGCCGATCAACTTCTCCCAGTCGCCGCGCGTCTCGTAGATGGATTCGAGAATCGACGCTGCTTCGCCGCTCAACGACTTGCTCTTCAGCATGCCCTCGAGCGCAAGGCGCGCGCCTTCGTGGTCGGCGTTGATGAACAGAATCTCGCGATAGTTCTCCAGCGCGCCAGATTCGTCGTCCAAGTGCTCGAGCTGAGTCTCCGCTAGGCGGAACTTGAGGTCGATGAGCACGCCCTCTTCACCCTCGAGCTCGATGCGCCGGCGCAGCACCTCCGCGTACGGCTCCCAGCTCTTGGTCTTCTGGTACAGCGCGTCGAGCGCGGCCAGCGTCGCCGAATCCGTCGGGTCGTCTTCCAGAACGGCCTGATAGGTTTCGATGGCAGCCTTCGGATCGCCGATCTGAAGCTCGTACAGCTTCGCGATCTCGTACAAGATGTGCTTGCGCTCATCCGGGTGATCAGCGAGCTCCCGCTTCTTCGTGTACACGTCGAGCAGGTCTCGCCAGCGCTCGGTCTGACGATACAAACGCTCGAGCGCCCCGAGCGCGATTTGATTGTCGGGCTCGCTCTCGTAAACGGCGCGGTACTCGGTGAGTGCGTCGTCGACGCGCTTCGCTTCTTCCACGAACACGCGACCGAGTCGCAAACGCAGCGCATTGGCCGTCGCTACGTCGCTCTGCTCGTCCGCACTCAGAATAGCGCTGCTATAGGCGGCAATCACGTCGTCCCAACGCGCCGTGACCTGAGCCACACGCTCGATGTCCGCCTGACTCTGAACGTCGGACGGAGCGAGCTTGAACGCGGACAAATAGCGATCGAACGCCTTTGCCTTGTCGTTGATTCGGCCGTCGTACAGGCCGGCGACCTCGCGCAGCAAGCCGAGGCTGTCCTCTGGCTCTTGCACGTGCCCGAGCTTGACCTCGATCGCCGTCGCTAACCCCTTGGGGTTATTGGCGGAGGTGTAAATCGGGATCAGGCGCTCGGCGGCGGCGAGGTTGTTCTCGTCGAAGCTGAGCACCTTTTCGTAGGCTTTCGCGGCGCGGTCCGGCTTGCCCTTTTGGGTCATCCAGAGCTCCGCGATCTTCATCAGCATGCCGATGCGCTGCGGCGTATCCGTGGCCCGCGCTTCGTTGCTCTCCAGTACGCGAATGAACTCGTCCCACTTGCCGGTGTCTGCGTAGAAGACTTCGAGGTCGTCCCAGCGTCCGAGCGTGACGTAGCGCTTCTTCAGCTGCTCCTGCGCGCGCCGGTCGTCGGGCGAGAGCGTGAGCAGCATGCGATACGCATCAACCGCTCGTTCTTCGTCCTTGAGGCGGTCGCCGGCAACTTGACCGAGCTTGTTCAAGAGCTCGATCTTCGCATTGGTGTCGTATGTGAGTTCGGCGAGGCGCGCCAAGACGTCCGCCAACTTGTCGTAGTCACGCGAACGCTCGTACAGCTGGGACAGGGCGTTCAACGCATCGACGTCGTCCGGGTCGTTCTCCAAAACCACGGCCCACAAATCGATGCAGACTTCCGGCTTCTTGACCTTCTCGGTCGCCAAGAGCGCGATCTGCTTGAACTTCGCGGCGCGCTCGGCACCCGCAGACAGCGAACCCGCTTCACGCATGCTGAGCTGAATCAGCTTTTCCCAGTCGCGCCGCTTCTCGTACATCTCGCGCAGGTACGCGATGGCAGCGCCGTGGCTCGGGTCGACCTCGAGCACCTTCTCGTACGCGCGCACTGCCTCCGCCTGATTCGCGAACTTGTTCACGTACAGATCGGCCGCCTTGGCATACAGGTCGGCCTTCTCGTCGGCATCAGAGACCGCGTCCCCGAGCGCGACGAGCGTCTTCACGTATTCATTGAAACGCTTGGCGGCCTCCTGCTGGGCGAGCTTTTCTCGCAGCGAAGCGATCAATGATTCGTCCGCAGCAGCGGCGACGGGGGCTGGCGCGTGAGAGGCCGAAGCGACGGGAGCCGGCTGCGGCTCCGAAGCTGGTGCTGGTGCCGGCGCCGATTCCGGTGCGGCTTCGGCAACCGGTGCTGCCTTCGCAGCCGGCGCGGCGGCCACGGGCGCCGGCGCGGGTGTTGGGGCTACCGCTTCCGGTGCGCGAGACGGCGTTGGCGCAGGCGCGGCGCTCGAGAGTTTCTCGCCGATCTGTGCCTCGAAGGCTTGCAGCGCGGGGTGCGTCGCATCGACGCGGCTGAGCCGCTCGAAGAACTTGCGCGCACGGATCAAGTCTCCGCGCTCGCGCCAAGCCAACAGCCCACCGCTGGCGAGCAAATAGCTCGCCGCTTGCGCGCTCGTGGCGCGATCGGAGACTTCATCCGCTAGACGGATCACGCGCTCCCAATCGCTACCGCGCACACCGATCGCGTCCTTCAAAAACGTGAAGGCTGGCTCACGACTCGGATCGAGGCGCAACGCCTCTTCCAAGAACTGACTACCCACCTCGAGATTTTGATGACGGAGCGCCCAACGCGCGCCGAAGCGGAACGACGCATCCGCTTTGGCTGCGGGGGATTCGATGCGCTTTAGCGCGTCGCGTTGCGTCTCGAGAATCGTCTCGGTGCGCTGCGCATCGACGAGTAGGCCCTCGTACAGCGCCGCGGCGCTCGCGCTCGATGGATCGGCCGCGTACGCTTGCGCGAGAATGCCCTCGAACTCGGTCGGCGCGAAACGACGCGCAATGCGAGCGGCGCGCAGAAAGATCGCCGAACGCTCGAGAGTGTTGCCAGCCTCGTGTGCCGAACGCAGGAGCGACGCAATACGCTCCTGCCACTCATCAGCGCCGACTTGCGCGTCGAGCAACCGCTCGCCGATGTCACCGGGCTTGCCTTCGGCGTTTTGTAACGCCTTCGCGTAGGCCTCGGCGGCGCGATCGTACTCGCCGATGTCACACAAGACATCACCGAGCTCGCGAAACAGCGCGCTCTTCACGCGCGCGTCGGGTGCGCTCTTGAGCTGCAATTCGAGCAGCTTTTGCACCATGTTCAGCTTGCCGAGCTCCCAATAAATTGCTCGGGCTTCGCTGAGCGCGTCGAACAACGACGGATTCAGTTTGTAGGCGTCCTGAAAGTGCTTCAGCGCGCGTACACCCTGCAAGAACTGAGTGTGAAGCACGCGCCCGAGACGCAGGTGAATGTCCGCCTTCAGCGTCGCGTCCTGAGTCGTACCCAGGCCTTGCTCCAATGCTTCGACGATGCCGTGCCAGTCGTGTTGGCTCTCAAGCTGTTTCAGACGCTGCTCTAGATCCATGCTCCCTCGGGCAAGCTACTTAGCGCTGAGGCTCGCCCGGCGATTGAGCCAGTGCGAGCCTCGGATAGTGGACGTGGACGGCGAACGCGCTAGCTCGACGCGTCCTTCTTCAGATTCAAAACGCGTATCAGAACGAGTGGCTGCAGAAACGTCTCCCGCAGCCTGGGCGTCACGAATGAAACTCAAGATCCCAGCTTCTGGATCATGGACTGCGACTCTTCGCACTCGTCCTTGAACTTCATAGCCTGCGCGCCTTTGCAGACCTTCTTCGTGAATTGATTCAGAAGGCGCAGAGCTTTCTCCTTCTGCGGCGGATCCATCGCGGCGTAAGTGCTACCCAAGTTGAACGCGAACTCGGGATGCGAATCGCCAGCGAACTGCTCCGCTTTTTCGATCGACGCGAGCTGACCAGCCTTGTCGCCCTTGACCTGCGCGACCTTCGCCATGAGCACGTACATATTGTAGAGCTTGGCGTTGTTCTTCTCGTTTGGAGGAACGAGCTTGGTCCCCTCGCTGAGAACCTGCGAGGCCTGATCGTAGAACTTGAGGTTGAGGTACAGGTCGGCCAGCGGCGGGTAGTAGAACCCCTTGCTCGGGTCGTGCTCGATCGCTTTGGAGTAGTTGTCGAGGGCCGACTGCTCGTCGTCCGTCCAGAGGTAACTCTCGCCGAGCTCGTGGTAGCAATCGGCGATGTTCGGGTCCTTCTCGATGCACTTCTTCAGCGGCTCTTGCGCCTGCTTGTAGGCGTCCGCGTTGCCGAGCTCGGCTTGCATGATCAGCGCGTGACCACGGGCACCCCAATAGTTGGCGAAGTCGGGCGCAACCTGGACGGCGCGGGCCAGCGTCGACGCCATCTTGTCCCAATCCTCTTTCTTCTCGTACGCCAACGCCAGCTTCCACAGGATGCGGTGGTTGGTCGGGTCGAGGTCGATCGCCTGCTCGTATTTCTGGATCGCGCCCTCGACGTTCACCTTGACGGATTGATCGCCCTCGTTCGCGAGGTTGATGGCCTCGATGCGATCGCGACTACAGCCCGACACAGAGGTCAAAAGGCCCGCGGCAATAACTGCAACCGTAGAAGACTTCAGGAGTTTCATCGCAAGCTTTCCCTCTTTCCAATCGATACGCCGGGGAGATGGGTGGGCGAGACTCATCAGCAAATCGAAAAATTCGCAGGCTGAACGCTAGTGCAAGGCTTTGTGCGGACGCGGCGCGAAACGATGCACTTGGGTGAAAAACTCGACCCTTCTGCGCACATCGCAGCAGGGTCAAAGAGGCTTTGGAGCATAGGCGGACGCGACCCATGGAGTAAAGCGCTTCGCACCTGAATTTCGCTTGGTTTCGCCAGCGCTTAGCCGCGCGCGCGGGGGATGCAAAGTGGCACAACACCCGACATTCCTCGCAGGTGCGTGCGGCCTCTATTGGCTGTCCCGAGCCGGCCGCGGAAACGCGGTGCAGTGGACTTCGATCGCGTGCTGCGAGTGTCTCGTCCTCGCGTTTGGCCATGCGCTCAAATGCACAACCGGAAGCATCGCCTCGGGGGCAGATGCACAAAACAGAAACGCGCGGCAGCCTTGATGACCACCGCGCGCTTCGCGTCGCTATCCGAATGACGAGATCAGCCCGGCGAGAGCATGATCGGATACACGACCGTGACGATACCGCCTTCTGGCTGCGGGAAGCTCAACCCGTAGAAGGCTGAAACCACGCAGCTCACCACTCCGCTATCCGGGAGATCCGACCCGCCGTTCGATGCGTTGGAAACCGCACCGTCGCGCCCGATCACGAAACGCGCCGAAACGCGGCCTTCGAGATTCGGATTACGGCTGAGCCCCTGCTCGTAGCACATGCGGAAGCGACCATAGTTCTGGCGCACGATGCGCTGAATCACTTCCGGAGGCAGGCGACCGCTCACGGTCGTTGCACCCATGCGCACCTTCGGTGCCTTCGTCTCATGGGAGCCACCTAGGCGACCGTGGCCGTTACCGAACCCTTGACCGGTGCCGGTGCCGGCGCCGTGACCCAAGGTTCCGATATTGCCCAAGCCGATACCTTCACCGCGACCACCGCCGCCCTCGCCGATACCGGAGAGACCGAGGCCGCCTGCGCCGAACGCATCGCCGATTTCGTCGCCCCACATGTTGCCGCGGGCGCTCACGTCGTCTGAGCCGAGCGACGTGTCGCGACCCCACGGTGCGGTCGGAGCGTTCGGATCACCGGCCGCGCCCGTATTGAGCAGGCCGATCATGCCGAATTCCATGGCCTCACGCAGCGCCGCTTGGCGAGCGATATGTGGATCCGGGTTGTCCTTCGGGCCTTGCACCGCGTAGCGCTTATTGACGGCTTTGGTCGTGGGATTACCCATCGACCCTTCCTCGCCCTTAGCGCGAGTACCGGTGCCGCCTTCCTTGTTGTCCGAGTTGTCTTGGACGACCTCGGCTTCTTTCTCTTCCTGCTCGCGCTCGGCAGCCGACTTCAGATACTGCTGCATCAAATACAGCGCGTCCTTGTCGAGATCCTCGTCGTCCGTCAAACCGAGCGGCGG
>DATHOI010000771.1:0-8425 GCA_035485095.1 Polyangiaceae bacterium
TGGCACGCCCACTCAGCTCGACCTCAGGAATGCCGACTACGGGCTTCGAGCCAGCTACCGCGTGCGCGCGACGCCATTTCTGACTGCAGAGGTCGGCCTCGATTTGGAAGCGGTGAACACGGACGCCTCGCGTGTCGGCTCGATCACCTCTCCGCCGCGTGAAGGTGACAGTCACATCTTTGGTCAACCCCCGTCCGACCAAGTCAACTCGGATTCGTGGAGTGTGTGGAGCGGGAGCGCCGCACCTTATGTGGAGGGCGACATTGCGGCGCTCGGTAACTCCCTGCACGTCATTCCAGGCGTCCGAATCGAGCCATACTTCACCAGCGTGAACAAGCGCTCGCCCGTGCAAGGCGACACGCCCGCGGTGGGCGTCTACACCGACGACACGGCCATCGAACCGCGCCTCGCCGTTCACTATGCCATGTCCTCGCGCGTCACGTTCAAGGCGGCCTATGGCAAGTATCGCCAGGCCGCGCAGGCCGAGGACCTGTCTTCGGTGTTCGGCAACCCACTGCTCGGCTCCGCGCACGCAACGCACGTGCTCGGTGGTGGGGCCTTCGACCTGAGCCGCAATATTGCCCTAGAAACGACGGTTTTCTACACGAGCTCGCAGGACTTGGCCGTGCGCAATCCGCTGCCTGCACCGCTGATCGCGCAGGCGCTGGTCGCGCAAGGCGAGGGCCGTTCCTACGGTGCGCAGTTCTTGCTGCGCCGTGAGCTCGCCAATGGTCTCTTCGGTTGGGTCAGCTACACACTGCTACGCAGCGAGCGGAAGGACTCGCCCGGCGCGGACTGGCGACTCTTCGACTATGATCAAACACACGTGCTGACCGCACTCGCCTCCTATGATCTCGGGCGCGGTTTCGACGTTGGCGCGCGCGCGCGTTACGCTACGGGTTTCCCGCGCACGCCGGTGATCGGTAGCTACTTCGATACGCGGACCGCGACGTATCAACCGATCCTCGGCGCGCAGAACTCGACGCGCATCCCAGCGTTCGCCCAGCTCGACGTACGGCTCTCGAAGCGTTTTCAGTTCAAGACGAGCCACCTCGAGTTGTACCTAGACGTGCAGAACGTCACTGACCGCGCGAACCCCGAAGAGATCGTGTACAGCCCGGACTACACTCAAAAACGTTATATCGACGGCCTGCCACTGTTGCCCGTTTTCGGCGCCAAATTGGAGTACTAGCGCGATGTCCCGTAAAGAGTCGCTGGCTTTTGCTGGGTGTTTTGCGGTGAGCAGCGGATTGCTCATTGGCTGCGTGCCGACCTTCGCGGACGACCTGTCCACGGTCACGGCGCCACGCGTGCTCGCGATCCAATCGTCCCCGGCGGAGGCCGCGCCGGGCGCATCGGTCACGTTGAATGCGCTCGTCGCCGCGCCCGACGGCGCGATGGCAACGCTCGACTGGGGCCTGTGCACCGCTCGCAAGCCGCTCACGGAGCTCGGTCCGGTGAACCCCGACTGCCTGCTCCCGCCCGGCTCCGACCCAGATGCCGGCACGCTGCTCGGTGACGGCGCTTCGTTGAACGCGACGTTGCCGGCGGACGGTTGCCAGATCTTTGGTCCAATTCGACCGCCGGCCGTCGCTGGCCAAGCCCAGGGCAGGCCGGTCGACCCTGATGTCACGGGTGGCTACTATCAACCCATCACCGCAAATTTGCGCGCGACCAATCAAGTGACGCTCGGTGCCGTGCGCCTCACGTGCCCGCTCACTGACGCCACGCCCGCGCAATTGGAGGCCTTCGACGCGCTCTATCGCCCGAACCAAAACCCTGATTTTTCCGCGCTGAACCTGGAACAGGCGGGCGGCGCGGTCACGGCCATCGTCGACGGCGGTTCGGCGAGCGTGCGCCCGGGTGAAGCCGTACAGTTTCAAGCCAACTGGGCGGAGTGCCCGACCGTCTCCGTGTGCGGTGACGGTATTTGCGGTGAGAATGAGGACAAGAGCAGCTGCCCTGCGGACTGCGCCACGGCCACGGGTTGCACGGGTGCCGAGACCTACCCCGTGTTCGACGCGACCGCGCAGCAGATCACGACCCAGCGTGAGTCGATCCGCATTTCTTGGTACGCGTCCGGCGGCACCTTTCAGAATGCGGTGACCGGTCGCGAAGAGACCGAGACCGCATCGGATTCCGAGAACGGTTGGACCGCGCCCAGTGCGCCTGGAACCGTGCAGCTCTGGTTGGTCATCCGCGATGCGCGCGGTGGCCAGTCCTTTCGCAGTTTCAGTGTCTCCGTGCAGCCCTAATTAGAGGGCCTGCCGCCTCAGCCCTCGCGAGCGTAGCGGACCACGTTGAAACAGCGTGTTTCGTGGGTGGCGCGGTTCTCGTACACATGCGGAACGTCTGCTTTGAAGAAGATCGAGTCGCCGGGTAAGAGCTCGTATTCGACTTCTTGAACCAGTAAGCGCAAGGCTCCGGTCAGCACGACCAAGGTCTCCAGCGTGCCGCTGCCGTGTGGCTCACTGCGGTGTACGGCCTTCGGCAAGAAGCGTAGCTCGTAGATTTCGAGATCGGGGGACGAGCCACCGGGCGAGAGCAAACGGCTCTCCATCCGCCCGTCGCCACTCTTGAGCGGAGGCGCGTCACCGGCGCGGAGCACCTTGGCGCCTCCATCATCCGAGACACCGAGCAGCTCGTGAAACGGCACGGAGAGCCCCACGGCCACCTTCCATAGCACCGACAACGTCGGATTCGTCCGCGTGCCCTCGATCTGCGAGAGCGCAGCGCGGCTGACTCCGCTCTTGGCTGCCAAGTCATCGAGCGACAGACCGCGCGCCTTTCGAAAACGCTTCAGTCCCTCTGCCACGCGCCGCGCGACCTCGGCTGCGCCCAGCTCATCTCCTGCGCTAGCGGCGACCCGCTGTCGCGCTCGGGGCTCGGGCTCGATTTTCTTGCGGGCTTTCGCGGCTGCCATGCCCGACTTCTAGTCGGTTTTTTGTGAGCAGTGTACGGTCTTCGCTAATGGCCGCCGACGCGGGCGGGCGTTGCGGTCAAGAGTTGGTTGCGTGCGCGCTTCTCGTCGAGGAGCGCGGGTGCGCGGCGCGCCACCGCGAGCACCAAGTGCCCGAGCTTGGGGTGTCCGGGCACGATGTCTGGCGTGATGCCCTGACGCCCGAGGGCCTCGCTCGTGATAGGCCCGACGGACGCGACGACCAGCTCGTTATTTAGTGCGCGCCGCACGGCCGGTGCAAGGCCGATCTCTTGGGCGACCAAGAGCAGGTGATCGATCTGTGGGCCGGCAGTGAAGAGCGCGATTTGCGCCTGGCCGCGCACGATCTTCAAGACGGCCGCTTTCAGCGGCCCAGTGTCATCGGGCAGCGCCCAGTCATATGGCCTGAGGCACGTCACCAGCGCGCTGCGTTGTCGGAGCGCGGCGATCAGCTCCTCGTTGCGCGTGCCATATTCTTGAACGTACACGCGGCGGCTGTGCACCGACCACTCCGCGTCGAGCGTCGCGATCAAATCTCGCCACGTGTTCGGCTCTGGCACGCTCAGCGTCGGGCGCAACCCGAATGGCTTGAGCGCAGCCGCCGGCTTCGGTCCACGGCACACGAGCGTGATCTTCGCTAGCTGCGTCAACACCTCGGCACGCGCGCGCAGCTTGAACGCGCTGCGGACGAGGAGCGTCGTTCCGACACCGGTCAACAAGAGCAACGCGTCGACGGCCTCGCTGAACAGCGCGTCGAGGAAGACTTTTACCTCCGGGAGATCGACGAGGGGGACCTCCTTCAAGGCCGGCGTTGCGATCACCCGTCCGCCGTATTTCTCGATCAACCCCGTCGTCTCGTTCCGCAAGCGACTCTCGAACGAGATCACCTGGAGGCCTGTCAGGGATTGAGTCAACGAACACCTCGGCTGACTCCTCGTTGTACGCGCGCGCTATTTCGGGCACGTTTCCGGGGCCGAAACCTGGGTGTTACAGCGAAAACGAGCATGGCGCGCCGCGGGGCACGCCCGCCTGCTACGGTTTCGAGGCCACGACGCGCAACCGCACGTAGTCGAGCAGCCAGTGTCCATCGCGATACAGGCTCGCGCGGCAGCGCTCGGACACCCGTTCACACAGCTCGGGCCAGCGCTCGCCGAGCTCCGTCATCAAACCTGCCTGAAACATGGCCAGCCAGGTGCTGAGGCCGGTTTCTCCTGCAACGATCGTAGGCCGGTCGAAGTAGCGCAGCTCGCGCGGGGTCAGGCCGTGCGCCTCGAGCAGGGCGGCGTACTGCCCGGGGCGGGGGAAGTACCACGTCACGTAGCGTGCGGGGTCGAGCCGCCAGTCGCGCAGCACCTCACTCAACGCCTGCACGATGCTGGCGACGCAGCCAGCGCCGCCGAGCTCGGCCACGAAGCGCCCACCAGGCCGGAGTGCGCGCTCGACGCCGCTGAGGACGTCGCCGGCGCGCGGCATCCAGTGCAACGCCGCGTTCGAGAATACCGCGTCGAACTCCGATGCATAGGCGAGCGCCTGGCCATCGCCGACCTCGAAGCGCAATTGTACGTACTTCTCACGCGCGGCGTCGATCATTTCGGGCGAGCTGTCGACGCCCACGACCTGCGCGCCGTAGCGCGCTAGCTCCGCGGTCAGGGTGCCTGTGCCGCAGCCCAGGTCTAAAATGTCTTCCCCCCGTCGAGGGCCGAGCCGAACCACGAGCTCACTCGCCAGCTCGGACACGAAGGACGCACGGTCGTCATACAGCGTTGGGTTCCAGGGAGCAGGGCTTGCCATGGCCGCAACATGGCCCACGCCCAGGCATGCTGACTAATGATATATATTAGTAGTTATCATGCACATTGAGAATGGATGACCATGGAGCTCCGCGATCTCGAGTACTTCTTGGCGTGTGTGGAGGCCGGCAGCGTGACACGCGCGGCGCGCCAGGTGCATGTCGCGCAGCCCACCGTGTCGCATGCCCTGGCGCGCTTGGAGTCAGAGCTCGGTGTGCGGCTCTTGGAGCGTGGCGCGCGCTCACCCGTTTCGGTGACGGAGCCTGGGCTCCGTTTAGCTGAGCGCGCGCGACAAGCTCTCAGCGCCCTCGGCGCACTCAACGACGACCTGTCCGAGCTGGCGAACGGCACGCGCGGCCAGCTGCGGCTCTGTGCGGTGCAGAGCGCATGCGCCACGCTCTTGCCCAAGGCCCTGGCTGCATTTTCGCGCGCTCATCCTGGCATCGAATTGTCCGTGCGCACTCTCGCCGCAGAGAAGATCGCCAAGGCGGTGGTCAGTGGGCAGGCCGATCTCGGCTTCGTGGCGGGCGCGCCGAGCTCGGCGTTGCGCTCCGTCGATCGTGAGCTCGTGCGCCGGGAAGAGCTCGTGGCGTTGGTGCGCAAACGCGATCCACTCGCGCGCCGCAAAGTAGTGCCACTCTCGGCGCTCGCTGAACGCCCACTCGTGCTCGTGCCGAGTGGCACGTTCACCGGGGAGATCATTCACGACGCCTGTCGCCTGGCCGGCTTCGTTCCGCGCGTCGTGCTCACGCTGTCATCGGCCGAGGCGCTGTGTGAGGTGGTGCGCGCGGGGCTCGCGCTCACCATCTTGCCGGGCAGCTACCTGCGGGCGAATGACCCCGACCTGTGCGCCGTGCGCCTCCGAAAGCCGACTCCGTGGCGAGATCTGTGGTTGGTCCGTCGCCTCCCCGACAGCCTGCCGACACCAAAATCGGCCGCCGAGTTTGTCCGGCTGCTGCGAAGTGGGGCCAGAGCCAAGCAGTAATAGGCTGATTTTATTGGGTTTATTCCGTGATTGACAGCACTGGCTACGCTCACTATATCAGCCTACGGAACGTAACCCTGACGCATACGTTAGGGTTAGGGTTACAATGTAGTTCATGAGCGACCGCAATCACCACCGCCACCTCGCCATCGTCGCGCCGGGCTCTGCCCCGGAAGCGAAGCTGGGCGAGCGCGCGTCTGGCGCACGGGCGGATGAAAGCGAGTTGCTCCTGGTCGGTGATTTAGCGAAGGCCGTCGGCAAGACCGTGCGCGCCATTCATCTCTATGAAGAGCTCGGCCTGGTCCGCGCTCACGAGCGCTCCAAGGGTCGTTATCGCCTCTTTGCGCAGGACGCGCTGGTGCGCGTGCGCTGGATCATCAAGCTGCAGAACCTCGGGCTGTCGCTGTCCGACATCCAAACATTGGTGCGCGGGCAGACGGACGCGGCGTCTGCGCAGTTTGCCGCGATGCGCTTGCGCGAAGTGTATCTAGCGAAATTAGTCGAAACGCGCCTCAAGCTCGCCGAGCTGAAGGCGCTCGAGTCCGAGCTCGAGCAGAGCCTCGAGTTTTTGTCTACTTGTCACAGCGCGTGCGAGTCAGAGGTCACGGTGCAGTCGTGCCCCACGTGCGAACGCCACCCCGAGCAAGTCAATCCCCCTGAGTTGGTGGCTGGCAGCCGCGTCAACTGAACGCTGAAGGTCGAATAGAATCATGGCTCTCAAGTTTCCGATCTACATGGACAACCACGCAACGACACCGCTCGACAAGCGCGTGCTCGAGGCGATGTTGCCCTATTTCACGCAGGATTTCGGGAACGCCGCGAGCCGTACCCACGCCTACGGCTGGCACGCGGAAGCCGCGGTCGAAGACTCGCGCGAAACCATCGCCAGCTACATCGGTGCCGAGTCCGGTAAGGAAATCGTGTTCACCTCCGGCGCCACGGAGAGTGACAACCTCGCCATCAAAGGTGTCGCCGAGTACTACCAGGGCAAGGGCAACCACATCATCACCACGACCATCGAGCACAAAGCCGTGCTCGACTCGTGCAAGCGTCTCGAGAAGCAGGGCTACACCGTCACGTACGTGAACGCCGGTCCGGACGGCCTCGTGGACCCAGCCGACATCGAGAAAGCCATCACGGACAAGACCATCTTGGTCTCCGTCATGCTCGCAAACAACGAGGTCGGCACCATTCAACCGATCGGCGAGATTGGCGCCATCACGCGCAAGCGCGGCGTGCTCTTTCATTGCGACGCAGTGCAAGGCTTCGGCAAAACGCCCTTCGACGTGAAGAGCATGAACGTGGATCTCGCGTCGCTCACCGCGCACAAAATCTACGGGCCCAAAGGCGTGGGCGCGCTATACGTGCGGCGTTCCAAGCCCCGCGTGCGCCTCGTCGCGCAGATGGACGGCGGAGGCCACGAGCGCGGCAACCGCTCGGGCACCTTGAACGTGCCGGGCATCGTCGGCTTCGCGAAGGCCGTGTCGATCTTCAAGCAAGAAGGTGTGGCCGAGGCCGAGCGCATCAAGGGCCTTCGGGATCGCCTGCACAACGCGATCAACAAGGAGCTGGATTCCGTGTACCTCAACGGACACCCGGAAAAGCGCTTGCCCGGCAACCTGAACCTGTCGTTCTCCTTCGTCGAAGGCGAAGGCCTGATGATGGCGATCAAAGACGTCGCCGTCTCCAGCGGCTCGGCGTGCACCAGCGCCAGCCTGGAACCAAGCTACGTCCTACGCAGCATGGGCTTGGATGAAGAGCTCGCTCATTCATCCATCCGCTTCGGCCTCGGTCGCTTCAACACGGAAGAAGAAGTCGACTACGTCGCCGAGCTCGTGATCGGCAAAGTGAAGAAGCTGCGCGAACTGTCCCCACTCTACGAGATGCACCAGCAGGGCATCGACATCAAATCGATTCAATGGGCGGCTCATTAATCATCGGTCTTCGGAAGCTCCGCTCCCGCCCCGTGACTTCACGGGGCCCCACCCTCGGTTTTGGGGCCCCAACCCCAAAACGAGCCGCAAAATAAGTTCCTCGAGCCACAGAAAGAAACACCATGGCCTACAGTGAAAAACTCCTGGATCACTACGAAAACCCGCGCAACGTCGGCACGTTGGACAAAGACGATCCGTCGGTCGGCACGGGGCTCGTCGGCGCGCCGGCTTGCGGTGACGTGATGCGTTTGCAGATCCGCGTCAGCCCCGAAGGCGTGATTGAAGACGCGCGCTTCAAGACCTTCGGCTGCGGCTCGGCGATAGCGTCCTCTTCGCTCGCTACCGAGTGGATCAAGGGCAAGAACATCGAGGAAGCGGCGACCATCAAGAATAGCCAGATTGCCGAAGAGCTCAGCTTGCCGCCCGTGAAGATCCACTGCTCGGTGTTGGCTGAGGACGCCATCAAGAGCGCGATCGAGGACTACAAGCAGAAGCGCGCTGCCCGTCTGGCGCTGAACGCAGCCACTGAAGATGCGGCCGCGCCCGCTGCGCTCTCTCTAACGTGAACGTGCCCGCACACCCTCGCTGATCCGAGCTCCCCCCAATGGAAACCAACGCCGTCCCGACCGTCAGCCCCGAAAGTGAAGCCCCCGCCGAGAGCCCCAAGTCGCGGCGTGAGATCACCATCTCGGACAAGGCCGTGGAGTTTGCGAAGAAAAAACTCGCGGCGCGCGGCACTCCGGACGCAGCAGTGCGCCTCGGCGTGAAGGGTGGCGGT
>DATHOI010000772.1:0-8026 GCA_035485095.1 Polyangiaceae bacterium
CGAGCGTGCGCGGATAGCGCGCGAAATCCTCGTTCGGACCAAACTGCGTCGGGTTGACGAAGATGGTCACGCCCACTTCCGCCGCGCGCGCGCGTGCTTCACCCACGAGTGATAGGTGCCCCGCGTGCAATGCGCCCATCGTGGGCACCAAACCGAAGCGTTTTCCCGAAGCGCGCACGGCGTTCGCCGCTGCACGAAATTCCCGGACCGTATGATGCACGGTGAGCGTCACGAGTCCTCGCTGGCTGGGCCATAACCCTTGGGCGGCAAGCCGAGCACGGCCTTGCCGCCTGTCTCGACCGCCGGTTGCTTCTTGGGGGCGGAGGCGAAGCCGTGCGCGGCGTCCGGGAAGCTGCCCTCACGTACCTCCTTCACGTAGCTTTGCGTGGCGGCGACGATCTGCGCGCCGAGCTCGGCGAAGTGCTTCACGAACTTCGGCTTCAGGCTCGGGTACATGCCCAAAAAATCGTAACAGACGAGCACTTGGCCGTCGCACGCGGGGCCCGCGCCGATGCCGATGGTAGGAATCGAAATCGACTCCGTGATGCGCTGTCCGAGCTCACTCGGAATGCCCTCCAGCACGACGGCGTACGCGCCCGCGTCGGCGACGGCGCGCGCGTCGGCGAGCACGCGCTCGGCGTCCGCGTCGGCTTTGCCTTGTACCCGGAAGCCGCCCATCGCGTGCACGGACTGCGGCAAGAGACCGACGTGGCCCAGCACCGGAATACCGACTGACACGATAGCGCGAATGTGCTCGGCGAAGCGCACGCCGCCCTCCAACTTCACGGCTTCGAAACCGCCAGTCTTGAGCATTTGACCCGCGCTCTCGAGCGCGCGCTCGACCGAGGACTGATAGCTCATGAACGGCATGTCACCGACGACGTGCGCGCGATGCGTGGCGCGCGCGACCGCACGACCGTGATAACAAATCTCTTCGAGGGTGACGGGCAGCGTGTTGGGCAGGCCCTGCACGACCATGCCCAGTGAATCCCCCACCAAGAGCACGTCCGCTCCGCCTTCGTCGAGCAGGCGAGCCATGGTCGCGTCATACGCAGTGAGCATGGCAATTTTAGGGCCACCTTGCTTGCGGGCTAGCAGCGCGGGCACCGTGATTTTCGCGTCATTCATCGTGCAGACTCAGCCTACCACCTGGCTCGGGGAGTCAAGGAGCGCTAAGCTGATTTGGCTTGGTGGATGGCCCCGCACAGAGCGACTTTCAGCGCGACTTCGGGCGGCTCGCGCGGCGCGTGCACCGTCGTCACGCGCTGCGGCGCGCGCTGACCTGTGCGGGCTTGGGGCTGACGCTCGGCGCCTTCGGGGCGCTCGGCTTATGGGCGTTGCGCTTGGGCGAGCTGCGACCGTTCGCGGCGGGCCTCGGGCTGGTCGGCGCGGCGGTCGGCGCCCTCGTTGGCGTACGCCGTCGTTGGTCGGACGCTGACGTTGCGCTCTATCTCGACGCGCGCTTGGGCACTGCCGAGACACTCACCACCGCGCTCGGCGCGCGCGGCAGCGACGAACCAGCGCTCGCACACGTCGTGGAGCGCGCGGCGAGCGTGCTCGGTGGCGCCGATCCGGCGCGCGTGAAACCGCGGGTCTGGGCGCGCCGTCATGCGTTGCTACCGCTCGGCGCGGCGGCGCTCGTCGGCATTTGCCTGGCTCCGCTGCCCAAAGCTCCCGCAGTGCCCGCGGCACCGCCCGGCGCCGAACGCGTGCGCATGAACAACTTGAAGGGGCTCGAGCGCATCGAGGCGCTCGATCGCCTACCCGGGCGTTCGCCCGAGCAGGACGCACGCCTCAAAGCGCTGGCTGAACAAGCCAAGAAGCTGCGCGAGAATCTGGCCAAAGGCTTGGAGAAGCGAGAGGCGCTCTCCGAAATCGCGAAGCTCCGTGATGGCATCGCGGCTGAGCGACTGAAGCTCGGTGATCAGCAAAACCGCCCGGGGCTCGACGCCGCGCTGCGTTCCTTCAACAAGAATCCGTCGCTTCGCGACGCTCAGAAGGCGCTCGGCAACGGGGACTTGACGGCCTTCGACGACGAGATGCAAAAGCTCGCCAATCGCGCCGAAACCAGCGACCGCGAAGCGGCCAAAGAGGCCTTGCAGGAAGCAGCCAAGGAGGCGCGTGAAAAGGGCGCCAAAGGCTTAGCGGACGCGCTCGACGCCGAGCGCCGCCTGTTCGACAAGCGCGAAGCGCACGCTGAGGTGCTGCGTGAGTTTGCCAAAGGCATGAAGAGCAAACTCTCGCCCGAAGCCCAAGAGGATTTGAAAGACTTCGGCCGCTCCGGTGACCCAGCAGCAGGGCAGCGCTTGAATGACGCGCTCGAGCGCGCCCTCGAAGGCTTGACGCCAGAGGAGCAGAAGCGGCTGCAAGAGCGCATGCAAAAGCAGCTCGAAGAGGCCGACGGCGACGCCTCACCGCTGAGCAAAAAACAGCTCCAAGACCTGGCAAAGAAGCTCGGCACCGAAGACGGCGTCAAAGAGCTCGAGAACGAGCTACGCGAGATGGCCAAGCCCGAGCAGAGCGACGACTCGAAACGCGAGCAAGGCCTGGGGGACGCCGATCGCGGAGGCTCCGCCGCGGAGCGCGGTCTGGGCGCCGTACCCATCCCGATGGACGGTGACGGCGCGCCGAGCAGCGACGGCAAAGGTGGAAAGGGTGGAGACCCAGGTCAGGGCGGGCCTGGTAGTCAGCACGACACGGGCACCGGCGACCACGCGGGCTCGACGCCGGAGGTCGCGGGCAAAGAGCTGCGCGCCAAGGCGGATGCGCACATGCAGGCCGGCGCGCCGATGCACGGTGCAACGCTCGGGCGCGCGCCGGCTCGTGCTGGCGAGACAGCGAACCAACTCGGGACTGGCTCCCTGGGCAGCGCTCAGCAAACCGAGGTCGGCGCAGTCGATCACTCGGACATCCCCGAAGAATACCGCGAGCAAGTCGGGCGCTACTTCGAGCCGTAATTTCGGGTGTATGCTCGGCCGTCTCAGCGAAAGCCACGAACTCAGAGCCGATGCCGGAACCGACGCCTACTTTCGAAGCCCGCCTCGCGCTTGCCCGTGACACCAGCATTCGCCTGAGGCAAGCGATTGGCCGAGTCATCGTCGGCCAAGACGCAGTCGTCGAGCAAGTGATGTGGGGGCTCATCGCCGGCGGCCACGTGCTGCTCGAAGGCAACCCGGGGTTGGGCAAAACGCTGCTCGTGCGCACGCTCTCGTCGTGCCTCGATCTGCGCTTCTCGCGCATCCAGTTCACGCCCGATCTCATGCCGAGCGACGTGACCGGCACGAACGTACTGGTGATGGACGGCACGGGCGGCGGCAAGAGCGGCCGCTTCGAGCTGCACCGCGGCCCGATCTTCGGGCAAGTCGTGCTGGCCGACGAGATCAACCGCGCCACGCCCAAGACGCAGAGCGCGCTGCTCGAGGCCATGCAAGAGCACGCGGTGACCATCGCCGGCACGCGCCACGCACTCGACGAGCCGTTTTTCGTGTTGGCCACGGAGAACCCCATCGAGATGGAGGGCACATATCCCCTGCCCGAGGCCCAACTCGACCGTTTTTTGCTGAAAATCGCGGTGCCCGCCCCGAACGAGGACGAGCTCACCGAAATCCTGGCGCGCACCACGGGCAAGCCCGCGACCGAGCCCGAGCGCGTGCTGACGCGCGAAGAAGTGCGCGAGCTGCAAGGGCTCTGTCGCGAAGTCGCCGTCGCCGAGCCCGTCTTGCGCTACGCAGCGCGGCTCGTCAGCGCGAGCGCGCCAGACGCTGGGGAGGCGCCGCCGCTCGTACGCCGTGCGGTGCGCTACGGCGCGGGCGTGCGCGGCGCGCAATCCTTGGTCTTGGCTGCCAAGGCCGTCGCATTGCTGGAAGGCCGCGCGCACGTCGCCTTCGCGGATTTGCAGAAGACCGCCGCGCCCGTGCTGCGGCACCGCATCTTGCTCAGCTTCGAGGGCGAGGCCGACGGGGTCTCCCCCGATCAAATCGTGCGCGAGCTCCTGAGCGCGGTCGCGACGCGCCCGGAAGCCGTCGAGCGCGCCGTGCAAGGAGTCTGAGGCGTGCCGAGGTTCGGCAAGGCCAGGCGTGTTGTTGCGTGCCTCTGGCTCGGGCTCGTGCTGACGCTCTGGTCGGGCGCGGCTCGGGCCCAAAGTGCGCTGGCGCTCGAGGTCGTGCCCGTGCTCGGCGCGAGCAGCCCGTCAGTCGACGGCTGGGGCGAGCTGTATGTGCGTCTGGAAAATACGGGAGATCAAGCGTTGAGCGGCTTTCTGGAGCTGCGCGCCGAGTCGCTCTCGCGCGGCGCAATCGGTGGCGCCCCGCACGGCTCGGGTCGCGCACTTTCGCGAGCCCCGTTCGCCGTCGCGGGCAAGAGCCGAGTGACCTTGCTGCTGCCGAGCCACAGCCTCGTCTCGCGCATGGCGGAAGCGCGAGTCCTCGCGCTCGATGCCAAAGGCAACGAGCTCACCAGTGAGCGCCTCGCACCGCTGCGCACGCTCGACCCGCTGCTCTTCGATCTGAGCGACCCGAGTCGTATCGCGGTCGCGCTGAACGCCGCCGCGATGCCCATCAAGCGGCGCGCCTACGGCTATGCTTACGGAGGTGCGACGTTGTCCGTCGCGACCCCCCAGCGCAACCCGACCACGGGTGAGCTCGTGGTGCCGGATCTCGCCGCCGGCTATGCGAGCGCGACGGTAGTCCTGGCGACGGGTCGCACGCTGTCCACGTTGGCTCCTGCGGCGCGCGACGCACTCTTCTCTTGGGTACTGGGTGGCGGCGCGCTAGCCGTCGTCATCGACCGCCCGGAAGATCTGCACACGCCGTGGCTCGAGGCGCTCGCGGGCGGTCACGTGCGTAGCACCGCCGCCGCGCGCCAACTGGCTCAAATCACGCAATTTGCGGTGCGAGCTGACGCCGCGGGCAAGAGCGCTTCGGGGGGCGAGCCACGTATCGTCTTGCAGAGCGCAGAACCTTCGGCGGAGCTTTTGGCAACGCTCTCCGGGCTGGGCGGCGCGAACCTGCGGGTCAGTCCCTGGGGTGAATCGGCCAGCTACGGCCTCGGTGAAGTGCACTTCCTGGCCTTCAACCCGGACAGTGAGCTCGGTGCGAACGACACCTGGGCGCGCTTCAAGATGGTGGATCTAGTGCGGCACGCTTGGGAGCGAGCGAACGTCGTGGCGCTGCCGCACGGCGAAGCGGGGCTCGACGACTCGCGCGTCGCAGGCGTGCGGCGCGTCCTCGACCCGAACGAAAGCACGCGCTGGACGGTCGTGGTTTCGGCCTTGTTGCTCTTGCTCTATGCCGCGCTCGCCGGCCCGCTGAATTTTTTCATCGCGCAACGCAGAGGGCGGCCCTTACGCGCGCTGCTTTACTTGCCGATTTGGGCGGGGCTCGCGCTGCTAGGCATCGTCGTCTTGGGCGTCCTCGGCAAAGGCGTGGTTGGGCGCGCTCGGCACCTGACGCTGATCGAGGCCGGCGCAGGCATGGCCGAGGCCGCGGTCACCCGCTTCCGCGGTCTTTACGGCTCGGCCGCCGATGATCTGACGGTCCGGGCCGCGCGCGGCAGCGTGCTCGACGTGGTCGGCGACCCGGACGACATCACCCGCGACCTGGTCGTCGATCGCGACGGCCTGCGCTTGGAACGCCTGCGTGAGAAGCCGTGGGAAGTGCAAGTCGTGCGCGAAGATGGCTTCGTGAATTTGGGCGCGGGAGTGAGCTTGCTTCACGACGCAGCCGGCGGGCTCAGCATCAAGAATCGCTCTGCCCGCGATTTGCTGAGCGTGGTCGTAAAATCTCCCGGCCAAGGTTTGGCCTACTTCGCAAAAATTGCCGATGGCCAAACCGTCAGCGTCCAGCACGGGCATTGGCTCGGGCACATCGCGCCGGCTTCGTCGGCAGGTTCGCACCCGCTCTCGCTCGATACCTTCCGCACTGACATCGAAGCGCATGCCAAAGGCAGCGCAGCAGCCTGGGACGCGCTCGAGACCGTGGCTGGCAGCGAGGTCGATTGGTGGCCAGACGACGTTCCAGTGTTGCTCGCGCAAATCGATGGCGGCGAGGGCAAGACGCAAGATTCCGGGCTGCGCCTCGACGTCGATCGCGTGCTGCTGCGCGTGATCGGCTACGGAGGGGTGCCGTGACGCAGAGCTCACCGCCGAGCGTTCTGGTGCCGGCCATTCGCGTGCGGCATTTGTGGCACCGTTTTGGCAATATCGACGTGCTTCGCGACGTGAGCTTCGAGGTCGCGCAAGGCGAGATCTTCGGCTTCATCGGCCCCAATGGTGCCGGCAAGACCACCACCATTCGCGTCATGGCCACGCTGCTCGAGCCGCTCTCGGGGCGCGTCGAGATCGACGGCATCGACGTAGCCGTCGACCCGGAGCGCGTCCGGCGCATCATCGGCTACATGCCCGACCACGCGGGCGTGTACGAGCGCATCACGGTCCGGGAATTTCTGGAGTTCTTCGCGGCGGCCTACGCGGTCCCGGACCCCTCGGTCGTGGACACCGTGATCGAGCTGACCGAGCTCGGCAAATTGCAAGATCGCCTGGTCGCCGAGCTCAGCAAGGGCATGAGGCAGCGCCTACAAATCGCGCGCATCCTGCTGCACGACCCGAAGGTGCTCGTGCTCGACGAGCCAGCGAGTGATCTGGATCCGCGCGCGCGGATTGAAGTTCGCGATCTGCTGCTCGAGCTGAAGGAGCTCGGCAAGACCATTTTCCTCTCCAGCCACATCCTTACCGAGCTGAGCGACGTGTGCACCTCCGTTGGGATTTTGGAGCGCGGCGGGCTCGTCGTGGCCGGTCCCATCAGCGAAATCGCCGAGCGCCTCGCCGAACAGCGATCGCCGCTCGGTGCGGACGGCAAACGCGTCGCGCCCGCGCCACAAGCCCCGTTTCAGCCGGCAGATCCGAACGCGGCCCCACGGCTCGACAGCGAGACGGCGGGCGGCGTCGTGGTCCCCGCGAGCGCGCGCCGGCGCCTGCGCTTGCGCGTCATCGGCGATTCGAACGTGGTGGTGCCCCTGCTCGCGGGCGGCGGCGGAGTGCTCGGGGTCGAGCCCGGGCCAGGCGGCCTCATCACGGTGCACTACGTCGGTGATGAGCGCTTCGTCGCCGAGGTCGTGCGGCACTTGGTGTCGCGCGGTGTGGGCATCGTCGGGGTCGAGCCCGAACGTAACGAGCTCGAGCGCATTTTCTTGGAAGTCACGCGTGGGGATCTGCAATGACGACCGGCCTCGCCTCGAGCCCTCCGCCGCCCAGCTCAGTGCGCGGCTCAGCGGTGAAGAGCACGCTCTTCGCACGCTGGCGCGAGCACCCAAACCCAGTCTGGATGCGAGAGCTGAAGCAGGCCGCGCGACTACAGCGCACCCCGATCATCCTGGCCGTCGTCACGGGCATGATGACGCTCTTGATCTGCTCGGTCGGCGGCGTCGCCAGCACCAGCGCAGAGCCCGCAAAAGTGGGTGTGGGCATCTTCCACACCTTCTTCTCCTTGGCGTTCGCGGTCGTGACTTGGGTTGGCCCTGCGGTCGCCGCCAACACGATCGCCGGTGAACGGAGCGGGCGCACCTGGGAGGCGTTGCAGCTCACGGCGCTCAGCCCACGCACCATCGCCCGCGGTAAGTTTCTGGCCGCTTTCACTTACATATCCCTTTATATCGTGATGCTCGTGCCGGTCGGCGCGCTGCCCTTCTTGTTCGGCGGGGTCACCGCGAGCGAGGTGCTGCTCGCGTTCTTGCTGCTCGTGCTCTTGGCCGGGCTGTCCGTCGCCTTCGGCTTATCGATGAGCGCGAAATTTTCGAGCCCGGCCGCAGCCATCATCGTCACGTTGCTGGTCGCGCTGCCCGTGTCCATGACCGTGTACGGCGCCGCTGGGGTGGGACTGTCCTTCGCGGCCCACGACCAGTGGCACGGCGTGCCCGCGGGCCCGCCTGTGTGGCTGCCAACGGCCTACGTGCGCGCCGACTTTGGCTTGCCCTACTTGGCGTTCCTGGTGCTCCTGCCCGCGGCGCTGACCGCCATTCCTGGCTGGCTCTT